>JAICIM010000002.1 GCA_025928885.1 Ktedonobacteraceae bacterium
CGCCCCTGGCGCTGTGCAACCATAGCCGCGCCGCGAAATTCTACTACCCGTTGGCCCAGACGCGAGGCGACCTGCTCTGGTGCCAGCGGCTGAATATGGATGCTGAAATCGATGTTTGGTTCATCAACCTGGATAATATTATCAAACCAGCCTGGATACGCGCTACGTGGATAGCTCGCCAGTGCCAGCGTTCTGACGTATTCATAGTCGGTCTCGCCATCAATGCGAATGTAGGAAGGAAATATCTGAATGCTGCTGGGCGTGATCAAATCCGGGATTTTCACGAAGTCGGGCAGTTTTTGATTCTCTGCCTCCTTCAGCTTTTGCTTCTCCTCCTTCTTTCGTAATTTTGCCCGTATTTTCTCCTGCTGATGCTTTTTCCTTTGCTCTTGTGCGGTAAGCGGTGTTGGATCGCTCTCGGCCCTCTCGTCACTTTGCGGGAGAGGCTTGCTGGAAGCGTCCTGACGATCGAAGGAAGAGACGGTGGGGCCGCCATGTGTGCCGCCGACCATTTCTTCGGTGATTGGGTTGAGACGGGCCTCCCAGGGGGTATAGCAGCTCTGGTAGAGCCGGATGATCTCGATATTGTTTAAGCGCTTCCCGGTCAATCCCATGCGTTCCAGTTGTCGCAGCAGTTCCTCCAGGCGCAGACGCAGTTGTAGTTGCGCATTAATCAGGGCTTCATTTTTGTTTTTGATTGTTTGTTTATCGGCTGGCACGATGATGTAAAATTCGCGTTTGACCAGCGCACGACGAGAAGCCAGCACACGGACAAAGTTGGCGTGGTCGCGCATAATAGGAGCCATGATCCCTTTCACCGCTTCCAGCATGTTGAGATAATTGTCCAGGTTGTGTGGGCGATTACGGATCAGGATCTGGACGGGAAAAGAGAGGCCATTTAAGAAGCCTTTAAAGCCTTCAATGATGGCTTCCTGATCCTCTTCCGACATCAAGGAAAAATTGATGGAATTGACCTGAAGAATGGCTCGATACTCCATCGTTTTTGGCCCAAAACCGAGGCAGGCCACATCACCCTGGACATCCCATAGTTTGATGAAGGTATTCACAATATTCATGGGACTGCTCAGCATCATGCTCGGGGTTCGTGGTGCGATAAACATAGCAATTGACTCCTGATCTATTCATCATCGTCTTTCATCATCATCATCATCATCCCTGCGTCCTTGAATTTCTTCTCGTTCTTCTTCCTGATCTTGCATTCCGGGCAACACGATTACTTCAGTTGGCATATAAATGAAGACTTTGGGGATGAGCAAGTAGAACACCCAGACGATAGCCCACTCTTCCAGAGGGCGGGTCGCGACCTTAATAAAGGCAACAACTAGCGCTCCCGCCACAAAGAGGGCTGCGATAAGGAGCCTTATCGCAGCGGTAAGGGGCGGGCTACCTGTAAGAGATGGGCTGATATTCTGCCACACGAGATACCCAACCGTCAGGCCAATCGTGATGATGATCAGTTCGCGACCAGTGCGGCCAAAGACGATCGCGGGCCTCTGGTTGAGAAATGTTGGGAATTCTTCTTTCTTCATCATACTACTCGTTTCTCGCCGCCATCTCTTCATGGCGTTTCCTTGCATAAAGGATCTGTGCATGAAGAGATGAAGGCTGGCAACGCTTCCATTCTACAGGTCGCATATGTATCCGATAAGTTCCTTCTAGTGGAACATAGCTTGCATGCCAGTGGCCACGGTTGCGGAGATTAATACGATGACCAGGCCGACGATAGCGCAGGCGATGGCCTGATTAGAGATGGCGACCTTGCGTTCGTTGCCAAAGGCGGTGGCACGCATGAGACCACCCACGATGATACCGATCCCCGCAACACCCACGCCAAGCCCTTTCAAAATGTCTGTAAGGTTTGTAACAAAGGCTGTCAGCATACCACCTATGCCGCCGATGTCTGCCAGTACAATAGGAGCGAGCACATGCGGGCCGAAGTGCGAGAACATTTCGGTAACACTATAACTGAGGATATAAACTAAAAATCCAGATGTAACCATTTTTATTTCCTTTCACTGTTCTGCAATGATGTAACGATTATGCCTGAATACAAAACGATAACGAGGGCAGGTATTGCGTTCTGCCCAGAATGTTTCAAGTTTTCGCACCCAGGACCGCACGGATGTAGTCTCTGGTGTGATGGTCCGCCTGCTGATGGTCAAGGCAATCCAGCCAGCCAGCGATGTTGCAGGTCTGTACAGCATTGTCAACAGCCGCTGATCCTGTGTTATAAGCTGCAAGGGCCATCGTATATGCGGCAAGCGTATCTTGAGCGGCCTGCATCCGTGGATTCTGGCGATAGTGGTTGTACAGCATCGACATGGTATAGGCGGCGGCTGGCAGAGCCTGTGCTGGCACGGTCGGATCGATTCCAACCCCGGCTGGCAAGCTGCCGACGCGCTGATCGCAATTCTGCGCATTTTGTACAAAATTGGTAATGCAGCGCGGGATGTTCCGGGCGACGTTTGCGGGTAATTGCGCGATGCCAATCCCTCCGCTGGCACTGATCAGTGCGTGTCCCTGTGTGTCGCTGATCTGAAAACCGCTCTGGCAGATTTGCCGCAGAAAGTACTTCGCTGGCGTGCCATAATGGACGGCGACCTCCATTGCCAGGGCCGCCCATTGTTGCTGTGCCGGCGTGGCCTGCTGACGCAGGCAGGGCGCGATTTCCTGCTGACGAAGAAGCCCCTGAAAGTGGTAGCCCGGCCAGATATCGATCCGCCCATCAGTATGCCAGGTCAACTGTTCAAACGCAGAAGGGGCATTGGCCTCTGCAACAGTGATCGAGCCGTCCTGGCCCTTTGTTGGCACTTTTAGATCCACGATGATAGCGAGATGCCCGGCGCGGCCTCCGTTGGCTACCACGAGGTCGCCGAGTGCGGGTGGGTTCGCCCGTATTGCGCTGGGGGTAATCTCCTGCCAGCCCTCCTGGTGCTGATAGAGATCCCAGAAGCGGTCGGCGTCGCTAATAGCGGGCAATTCATCGTCGATGGATGCGAACACGCCAGCCAGGAAGGTCACGCATTGCAGGTTGCCGCTTTTGGCCGCCTCACACAACGAGCCATCAGCATCCCGACAGGTGCGCTGCCAGTAGGCGTAAGCGGTCTTCATAGTTGCGGCGTCGGCATAGTACTGGTTGGCCTGTTTGCCGTAAAGATTGCGTGTCATGATGATTGCTTCCGCCGCGATATACTCGCCCTGGGAGCGAAACCCTTGTTTTTTTTGTGTATCGACCCAGGTTGGTGACGAGACAGGTTGTGGTGCTATACCTGGTGTTGCCATTGGCTGACCTGCCGTTGACTGACCCGTCGTTGTGAAGCCGCGTATCGTCAGGAAGAGGGCAAGGGCCAGCACTACTAGCGCCAACGCTGCTACTTTCTGCTTCAGCATATCTCCTCCTTAGCTTTACTGCCCCGGGCTGAATGGAGCTTTATCACGCAATATTGCCGCGCCCAGAGCAGGGCCACTCTCTCTGATGATGGCTGTCGCATTCGAGCTAAACAACGTCGGCACACGTAACATTAAAAGCAGGATGCCGTATTTGATGAAAAGCTCGCCCATGTCACCCTGGCCGGTCATGTAGAGATTATCGTATGTGGTTAACATCACCATGCCGACGCCCAGGGTAACAACCTGTGCGAACTGTGCAGCCAGCAAGGACAGGAAGCCCATAATCCATTGCCGCGCGAAGCCCTGACCTGTATGTCCCGGCAGACCAGCGGCAATCACTGCCAACGGACTTAGAATAATGTAGACGTTGATGAGTAGAATTCGTATGATGACCAGCGCAGTAAGCGCCATCGTAAGGCCCAGAATGCAAAATGCTGAGACATACTTGATCATGAAAGCGACCGATGTACCTACCAGTGCGGCGGCAATCAGTCCGCCAAAATTGAAACCAAAGGCAGAAAGTGGTGCGATCGCCATCGCGATCATGATGGCCGCGCCACTATATGACAATGCGGTCAGATAGCATCCCCAGAGACTTAACGGCATAACGATATTGTCAGGCGCTACCGAGGTACCCGCGCTGCTCAGGGCTGCCTGAAATAGCGCGACCAGCGCATTCGAGCATGTGATAAGCTCTTCGGCCAGCGTCAGGCAGAGAGCAACAGCGATAACCGAGAATACCAGGCGCGGTAAGACCTCCAGTAATTCTCCAAAGCTCCAGCCACCACTACCGCCCATAGCAATCCTGATGCCAATCGTCATGATCACCAGAACCAATAGTGCCTCAGCCAGCGTTTGCAACGTTCTTACAAAGCTCTGAATCGCTACATTTTGTGTCGTCAGGTCCAAAGGAATGTTGTATAGCCAACCTCCGGCTCCTGTCAAAAGATCTCCTTGAACGTGCGTAGGATGGGTGGAGGGATCGTCCATATTGCTGTATTTTGAGGTCTGATCTGTTAAACCTGTCGTATCGGGACACTCGGCAATATTATATGTCGCCACCGCCACTCCGCCGTTGCCTGTATCCCGCATGTAGGACTGATTCCCCGTTTTCTCATCAATTACTGTCGAGTTGATAGTGGCTGATCTGTCGTCGGGATATGCGGTCAGTGTGGAGTCAGCGCTGGTTTGCAATGCTGACAGACGGTTGCCCTGGTCCGCCATCGCGGTGTACTGCCGCAACTGCGGTATATTCATAGCGGAACTGCTGCCTGTTGTTGTTCCGCTTTGTAGTCCTGTCGCAGAGAGCACCAGGATGAGTATGCCTGGAACGCTCAGTATAGTGAGTACGAGGGAGCGCAGGCGTTTGCGCCGAGAGGGTTTGCCGATTTTGCGCTCTCTGGTCCACAGGCTTTTTGTCGCCTTCCGAGCATATTTCAAAAGACCGAGACCCATCTTTGTGTCTCCTTCAAACAAACCAAAATATCACCCTATTGTGTTTTATTACTATGTTATTCGTCAGGCCCACCCGCTGTTACCTCTGATTGGCTACGTCATATGTAATTACTTTTATGATAGAGAAAAAAAGCAATGACAATCGAGGGACACAGGGACAATCCTTTGACATTTTGCTCTCAGCTAGAAAAGTTCCAGGTTGTCCCTCCATCACCCGGTTTTCCACGATGTTATCCCGTATCCTCGAAACATGACTGCAAAAGGGAAAGGAGGTTCGATATGTTTGCTAGATTGCTAACCGGAACAGCGAGCAGAGGTGGTGGAAGCAAGTTATCTAAATCTAGCAGAGAAGGGCTGTCTCATCACAGTAGTCATGATGATCTCGAATCGGGACGGTCCAATAATCAGAGTGGGACCGGACACAGATCTTTCGACTTCATGAGGACGGGTGCTGAACGTCTGCAACCGCAAGAAGGGGAGGGTTCAAGGTCTTTTGCCGGCCCGAGCGACCAGCGCGATGTGATGAGAGAACAGTTTAGAGCACAAAGAGAACCTGACAGTCGCAGTGTCTCGGATGTTAGCCGCCCCACCTCTGGAGTTAGTGCCTCCTCTGAGGCCAGTCACAACTACCCGGATACACGATCTCATTCTGAGAGTGGAGATGAGTACGATGATAGATCTGAGATCAGTAGTGTCTCTAGCTACAATCGCAGTGAGACTCAAAGCATCTTTGACCACGATGATAGATCTGAGACCAATAGTGTCTCTGACTATGGAGACGAAGTTCACAACAACGAAGTCAACAACACCAGCACACAACATGAGAGCACTAATAGCGATAACACGGAGCACGGGGTAGAAAACTGGTTGAAAGGTGTGTATCCTAAGGCGGGCGATTATGAGAAACATTTATGGGATGGACGAAACAGGCTGAGAAAAAACCGGGAGGTTGCAGAAGAGAGCAACCGAAAGCTAGAAGAGTTCCTAAAAAAATCTTTAGATTCACTCAAAGGAAATCCGCAGACTCAACAAATGAACAATCTTATAATACCTATGGCGGCAGGTAGTCTGGAACAAGTCGAGAGCAAAATGGCTCCCAACCCCAGAGAATAAGGCCGGGTCTCCATATCAAAAGGAACGGTCATCTGATCTCTTCCTTTCCTGCGCATCCACTGGACCGCAGAGGTATGCGTATGCCATCGCCTCACTATATCCTTCCCAGCAAGCACAAAATCCCAACAAAATTGTCCCTCCATCCGACCAGGAGCATTCTCCCATTCAGCTAAGCTTATGTGAGGTATAAGTTATTCTGAAGATTGCCTCCTCCGTTTGATGCATCTCGTCTCTTCGCTGCTCCTACCTGGGCGAACGTGCGGAAACAATTTGGGATAACTTATACATATGAGCTACAGGCGTTCTATTGGCACGAGAGGTGATATAGATGGTAACACCTGGTTTTGATGTTGAATCCTTGAATGTTCTGGGGAAATTGATCAGCAGGCTGGAACGTTTTCAACTGGAAGACGTGGTGCCACAATCATTTTATCCTACCGATCTGCTGGATGATAGTGGGCGAATATTTTTTCATATTCAGGGACTGGCAAATTTCTGGGGACGGCAGATGCAAGGAGCGGATTTCAGTCAATATATGACCGATCTGGTGATTGCCAGCCATAACCAGCAACAGGCCGAGCTGACGATGATTATTATCGGCCAATCGCAGCGCATCCAGGTCTATATCTCGCTCGGTGAGGAATATGCGACGCGGACGCTGCTTGAAGGGATCTTTCCCGGCATCGTGCTGTCTCCTGTGGAAGTCGGTACGCTCATAAAGCTGTTGCCGCCGCATTTCCGCAGCAGCGGCGTCATTACTGGTATTCCCAGCCACAAGGCTTTTGGTCCCGACAAGGGCGGTGGTGATTCGAGCGCGACACAGGTACCACAACCTAATTCATCGCCCATCGCACAGAACCAGCCAACGCACAATCAAGCTCCTCTCGAACGGGTGATTCGTGGGATGTATGGAGCGCAGTGGGCGTATATGATTCAGGCCCATCCACGTCCGCGCATCAAGGCCGTCGAAGAACGTATGAAGACTATTGATCTGCTGACTCAGATTACCAATCATTCAAAGGTCCAGCGCTCAACCTCGAAACAGTCAAATCTGCAAAAAACGTTTGTCGATTCCGGTGGGACGAGCGAGTCCTATAGCGCTGATATGATCAGCTATCGCGCACAATATTTGATCCGTCTGCTGGAAAAGCAACTTGAACGCCTGGATCAGGGGATGGCGGCTGGACAGTGGCTGGTTCGTACCTACTTTGGCGCAGGGAGCAGAAATGATGCTCAGCGACTGGGATCGCTGTTGCTTGGTGCGCTCTCAGGCACCGATTCGCGCCCGGAGCCGATGCGTGCGATGTTGACGGAGCCGCAAGGGATAGCGCTGGAGTCTTTTTATACCTTTTTGACTTCCGCTGAAGTGGGCGCATTGTTACAATTTCCTCGCGAAGAAGTACCTGGCTATGCCATTCACGACTATGTTTCCTTCGATGCCGATTTCCGCCACACCGAGCAGGAGCAACTTCCACTGGGAAAGATCCTGCATAACGGCAAGGAAACGGACGATCACTACAACATTGCCCTGGACGCGCTCACCAAGCACGCTGTCGTCATTGGCGTCACTGGTAGCGGTAAAACGACAACAGTAATGAATTTGCTGGACAAAGTAATTGATGCGCAGAAACCATTTCTGGTGATTGAACCGGCGAAAACCGAGTATCGTATGTTGCATAGCGCCTTCGCTGGCCGTGCGAAGATTCGCGTCTATACATTGGGGAACGAAACAATCGCACCTTTTCGCCTCAATCCCTTTGAGTTTGAGACCGACGATGAGCCAGGAAGCGCTTCTCTGCTGAGCCATATTGACTTCTTGAAGGCCGTGTTCAATGCTGCCTTCCCGCTCTACGCGCCAATGCCGCAGGTACTGGAGTCCGCACTGCACGAGATCTACGAGGATCGCGGTTGGGACCTTACCAATGGCATCAATACGCGCCTGCGAGACTGGTCGAAGCGCCATCAGTACCCGATTTTTCCGACGCTGACGGATCTCTATTATAAAGTTGAAGAAGTAACGGTACGACTGAAGTATGATCATGAAGTGGAGAACAACGTCAAAGCGGCGCTCAAATCGCGCATTGGCTCGCTGCGCATTGGCTCGAAAGGGCTGATGCTTGATACCGTGCGCGGCATTCCTTTGCAGACGCTGCTCTCGGAGCCAACGATTCTGGAACTGGAAAATATCGGCAATGATGATGAGAAGACCTTTCTCATGGGCCTGTTTCTGGCGCGACTCTATGAGCATCGCCGACTCCAGGCTGCGACGGGCCAGATTCGACCGGGCCTGCAACACCTTATCGTCTTCGAGGAGGCGCACCGCTTGCTGAAAAACACCTCTACACAAGTTGATAGCGAATCCGCTAATCCGCGTGCTCAGGCCATCGAGGTCTTTACCAATATGTTATCGGAGGTGCGTGCCTACGGCCAGGGCGTGCTGGTAGCGGAGCAGATTCCCAGTAAGCTCGCGCCCGACGTGCTTAAAAATACTAATATGAAGATTGTCCATCGTCTGATTGCCCAGGACGACCGCCAGAGTATCGGGCAGACAATGAACCTGAATATGGAGCAGCTCACGCATCTGGGTGTCCTTTTGCCGGGCATGGCTGCAATTTTTGCCGAAGGTGCCGACCATGCTTATCTGGTGCGCATGCAGAATTATAAACGCAACATCTCGCCGCTGACTGATAAGGCGCTCAAGAAAATGAGTCAGCAGTATATCTCGCTCAAATCCTTTCAAGCGATCATCGATATCAACGAGTATGGGATTCCCGGCACAAGCAGCGGAGGTCCCGATCCGGTTATCTACCACGCAACGAGCAAGGTGTTGGATAGCGAGAAGAGCAAATGGATCTGGTCGAATATTTTGCTACGCCTGATAGCGAATCCAGTGTTGGTACTTGATAGCCTGCTACGCTTCTCGGAGGAAATCGAGGTCGATATGGCCTATCTGCCAGCCGACAAGCATATCGCAGTGCTGATTATGGCTCTGGTTCGTGGCTGCGCTGAGGTGCTTCATCAGCGGGGCGCTCAGTTTGGCTGGAGCTATGCCCAGGTTGAGGAGATGCGCGTTCTGCTCACGCGGGGGCTAATCGCCTATGGGCGTGCATCTTTCGAGGTTTCTCAGGGAGACGGCCTGAACGACCATAAGGAGCGCGAGCAGGAGATGGAGGTTGTGGAAAAATCCTTTTTTCAGTTCTCTAAACGCTATGGTCAGCTGATGGAACGGCGTCAGGGACCATTCGCCGGTTGTAAATATTGTCCCGCCCGCTGCCTCTACCGCACAGATACTAAAAATTTGCTCATCGAAAAAAACGCCAGGTGGATACACGAAGAATTGACCAGCAGCGCACACGAGAACTTGCAAGCCCGCTATCAGGCCGCAGCTAATGCGTCCACCCATATAGCGAAGGTCTGGCTGGGCATAGAACCCGACTCACAAGCGACGCTCCACATTCTCGGTGTAGCCTACTGCGCTTTCCTGCATACCATCACCCGCTACGACTTTAGCGAGTACGAACAAATCCTTTTAGCCGACTCTGTGAAGGACCATTTTTTCCAGTCTTTGTATGACGATGATGATGATGATTGATATTCAGGTGACAGGAAACGCTCCATAGAAAGAAAGAGAGGAGATAATTTATGCCTGCCATAAAATGTCCGGCATGTGGCTGCCGCCACCTGCAAGCAGTTACGGTCTGCCACAACTGCGGGCGGCCACTTGTGACCGTGCCAGACCAAGCAAACAACGCGCCGGAAGATGTATCCGTTTCCTCCAGTGATGATGGGGTGGAGACCGGGAGCGTGCAGGATGAGGATACGCCATCAGCAGGGCAAGGGAGGTCAGCAGGCTCCCCTCGCTCGCTGAGTGTGCCGCCGCAGCTTGTCAATGCGGGGAAAACGAGACAAGAGGTTCGGACCAATATCCAGCCATATGCGACTACGCTCGATGTTACCTTGCCCGATCCATTTGCCAACTCGCATTCCCAGGCGATAGGGAATGTACAGATCGCGGACGAAAGCTGGAAACAAGGTAAACTTCCCTGGTACTTTCTTGGAATTCGGCCCACGCTTTCTGGGATAGTGATGCATATCGAGTCTAAGGAGGAGGTCTTCAATAATCCCGATATATTGGCAGCGTTGGCAATGATACTCGTTGAGTTCATATGGGTCCTGGTCAACGTCCAGTCGGAACGCGAGAACGACCGGATAGTTATGACGACGGTGCGTATTCAGACGTTCGAGGGCCAACTCAAGGATGCGCGATTACGTGGCAATATGCGCGGTGCCGATATGGCTCTAGGGGATCAGGTCTCGCTCTGGGGAATCAAACGCCGGGGGGTACTCTTTGTTCGGCACGGCTTCAATCACACAGCGCAAGGGATGATCAGTACCAACGCTGTTAGTCTGCTGCTGCCTGCGGTACTTGCCGCCGTGGCTTTTGCGGCTCTGCTATTTTTTGCACCATCCTGGTTTCCGTCGCTTATACACACATTCACCAACATAGCCAGGATATTTACCTTCATCTTTCAGCATAACTCGCACTAAGTGACGGAAATCCCCCGTCGTCGAGCGACTGATCACGACGGGGGAGAGATGCTGTCAATAGCTCCTTCTCACAACAGCCATTCTGCACCTGCTTCCTCCGGCTCTTCTTCTGGCAGGTGTAGTCCATCGATTAAATGTTTCCAATCTTCGGCAGCTTCGAGCAATCCGTCAATATGTTTGCTCGTTTGCAATATCTGAACGCTGGAGGCGTATAGAGACTGGGCGATGGTGTAGAGGTCGTTGAGACTGGCCTCGGTGGTCTCGACATTTTCCGAGAGGGTGTGAGAAATTTCCTCCAATGTATGAATTTGTTTCTGTGCGTTTGCCGTCAGCTGAGTCAGTAGCTGGGGAGCGGTAGTTGTCGCGTCATCAGCTATATGCTCTTCCTCGCTCCTGTTGGACGATATGGATACGCTGCTTTCTTCTAAATTTTCTTCAAATTCTTGATCTGATAGCTGCTCTGCTAAAGATGATACTTTTTTCGGCATAGTTTTTGATAGCATATTTTCAAATAATACCTTCTGTTGCAGGAAACTCGGCTCTTGTTCGCGAACAATCGCGGCGTTAAGATGAAGACTGCTGTTCAGGCGCTGAGTAGAAGCAACGACACCCTCCAGGGTGCCAACTACGTTGGCGATCTGACGAATCTGGTTTTCAGCGGCTTGCGCTTGCAAGAAAGTATGCTCCAGGAGTATGTGCGAAGTCGCGGTGGTTTGTTCGGCACTATACAGGGTCCAGCGTGAGAAGAGAACCAGTTTCTCAATTAAGGCGTTACAGACCTCTGCCAGCGCACCCATATTCCCCTCTGGAACCGCCAGTTTGATGCGCAAATCTCCTTCCAGAACCTGCGTTAATTCTTTGACAAACGTGTAGAACTGCATATACAGCCTGTTAGCTTCTGTTTGTCTGGCTGCTTTGATGTCGTTGACATTCAGCGTGTCGGTCCGGGGCAGAGACTTGCCGCGATCATCGCTCCTGATCTGACTCCGCATATTATTTGTGAGTGTATCCATAATATGCTCCTTCTAGTGCATAAAGAGAAAGTGGATTGTTTTCCGTCATATTGTATTCGCGACCATATGGAGTTACCAAGTCTCTGGAAGCAGGACATAGCCATAGTTCAGCACACAGTAGATATAGAGTCCCATGCTGCGCAATTTAGCACGCATCCGGTCAACATGTTTGTCCATCATCAAACGAACTTTTTCGTCGAATGGGCAGTTATAAACAGCTAGCGCCAGTTCTGTATAGGTAACTGGCATTCCCTGCCTTAATGGAAAAAGTAACTGATATTCCGTAACGGTTAGTTTGATGATTCTCCCATGAATAATAATAGAATGTCGCTCACCATACCAGCGAATATCTTTTACCGCCGCGGGCATATTTGTTTTTTCTTCTAAAAGCTGCAAGTTTATCCCTCCTATGGTGCAGTCATCTGTAAGTTATAATGACATCTTGCTCTGTCTCCGTATAGCATAGCAACTAAGATACTAGAAGCAGCATTTTATCTGTTAAGTTTGCGAATCGTAGATCCAGAGCAGATAATAGAGAAGTACCGCTTCTTAAAAGAAGCATACTTGATGGGAGTAAGATGATACAAGAGGAAAAACTATCAGGTAGATGACAAGTTCAGCGCAGCGTTTGCAGCCAGGTGCGAGCGTGTTCTGTGAGCATTGCTTCAGGCTGTATCTGGAGGTTGGCGGCACTGTCGAGCGCGGTAAGGATGTTTATCGTCTCGATTTCCAGCATAGTGCTATCCTGAGTGTGTTTTTCGAGGAAGTTGAACATATACAGGACCAGGCGGCGAAGGGCGGCGAGATCTGGTGGCTGATCGGCTCGTGCATAATCAACGATCGTCTGGTGTAGCGTATAGCGTTGTGCATGGCATGATTCCAACAGACCGGCATCCCACAATTCATCCAGTGTCTCTGCTGGTTGCCCACCGACAGCGAGAGCCGCTTCTTCGCTAAAGCTATTAGGTTTGGGTGCAAACAGAGCCAGGCGGCGCAACATGGTCTGTGCCTGTGTGCTCAAACGCTGGTCGCTTGCCGCTATGGAGGCGTGCAGCGAGATTGGGACGCCGGCAGGCAAGTATGGAGGGCGCTCCTGGATGGGAAGAGGGATGCTTAGATGTAAACGATGCTGTGTCTGGTGCAGGCGTGTGAGAGCAGTTTGCACGCGTCGTGGCTGGCCGGTGAGATCTTGCAGCGCCAGGTATTTGCCCATCAATGTCAATGCCAACGGCAAATGTCCAACTGCCCGCACAAGGGTACTGGCAGTTTCCTGCTCCTGTGTGATGAGACGGGGTACATAGCGGGCGAGAAGATTGAGGCATTCATTTTCAGGGATTTCAGGGACCATCAGCATATTTTCCTGGGAAAAAGCCAACGCAACCTGCACGAGACGAGTCAGGAGCAGGTGGGCGCAACGTGTTCCCCCGATCTGGAAAGCCAGTGCATCCTCGGCGGTCCAGGCGTCATCGATGATGAGTAGCATAGCGCGTGAGCCAAGAAACGCCTGGAGGGTGCATGCCCAGGTTTCCTGGCTTGCACGCTCTTCAACCTCATGCGGCCAGGCGTGGAGTAGCGAACCCCACCGTGTGAGCTGGCCGACGACATTCGGTTGCGTCCCCAGTCCGACCCACAAAATCCCATCTGGGAAACGTGCCTGGATCTGTTCGTCGATAGCCAGGGCCGCCGCCAGGGATGTTTTGCCTACGCCAGGCAATCCATAGAGGGTCAGCCGCTCGCCCTCTTGTAAACGCTCTTTTATCTGTGCGAGCAATTGGCTCCGCCCCACCAGGTTCCCGCCTCGCCCGAGCGTTTCGGGAATCATCGTATCGATCAGATAGGGGGCTGATCCGGGAGATTGCGAGCGCGACAGATCGCCTGCATGTTTTTCCATGCTGCTCGTTTTCTCTCGTTCCTTCCCATCGGGTTCCAACCCAAGCTCAAAGGCACTTTTGCCAAACAGAGCACACAGTTGTTCGCGATAGTAGGGATAGGGCGTAGCCTGCCCTCTCTCCCAGCGAATAACTGTTCTGGTCGTAATTCCCAACGTTTCCGCGATTCTTGCCAGGGACCACCCACGCAGTTCTCTTTCAGCTTTTAGCAAATTACCTGTCATATGTTCTACTCATTACATGTGGTATCTGTTCATAACATTACATCGGGTTTGTTGGAGGATAAAGCAGGCGAAGTAAGAGATCTCCAACCAGGCTCTTCTTGCGATGTCCCAGAGCCTCAAAGGTGCGATAGCTTTGTTCCGCCAGAGCGCGAGCCTTTTCTCGTTCGCCCTGGTTGGCTGCGATACAGGCCAGGCCATATTGTGCATGCGCGGTGAGGATGCGATTGCCGCTAGGCGTGTCTGCCAGCATCTTCTGAAAGAAGTCCTGCGCTCGCGTGAAATCCCCCTGTTGTAAGTACAGTTCGCCCCAGGCCGCCAGCAAGCGACAAAGCAACTGGGGATACTGGAGTTGCTGTGCCAGGGTCAGGGCCTCTTGAAGATACTTTTTGGCCTGAGCCACTTGCCTCTGTTCCAGTGCAGCCGTTCCCAGATGCAGCAAGAGGTCGCTGATACGTTCCTGATGTCCTAGTTGCCGTGCCAGAGCCAGTCCTTCGGAGTAGTATGCCAGGGCCTGTTCCTGGTGTCCTTGCTCCATGAAGACATCGCCCAGATTGAGCAGGAAGAGGCTGATGCGTTCGCGATGGCCCATATCTCGGGCCAGTTCCAGCCCTTCGTTCAAAAAGGACCGCGCTTGCACGTCGTTACCGCGTCGATTGAGCACCACACCCAGATTGAGCAAGAGCAGGCTGATACGTTCGCGATGGCCCATATCTCGGGCCAGTTCCAGCCCCTCACGTAAGAACTTTTCAGCATGCGTATAGTTCCCCCGTGCGTCAGCCAGCACACCCAGGTTGGCATACAAGACGCAGATATATTCGCGATGTCCCAACTGTTGCGCCAATTCCAGCCCTTGTTGATAGTACTCTTCCGCTTGCGGATACTCTCCCAGCTCAGTGGCGATGACACCCAGGTGAATGAGCAAGCGGCCAATCTGATCACGTTGATCGAGCCGCCATGCAATTGTCAGCCCTTGCTGATAGTATTCGCGTGCTTTGACATAATTGCCGCGATTCTTTGCCAGCACCCCCAGGCTTTTGAGGAGCGCACTCATGTGCTCTTGTTGATGATGCTGACGAGCTAGCAGGAGTCCTTCTTGATAAGAATGTTCGGATTGTGCGTAGTCGCCTAGTTCGTGAGCGATGTCGCCCTGAGTAGTGAGCAAGCCAACAATGCTTTCCCAGTTCTGTTGCTGACGTGCGAGTAGGAGTCCTTCATCGCTATAGGTTTGAGCCTGGGTATAATTCCCCTGCAGGTACGCCAGGGTGCTCAAGTGTGCCAGTGTCTGAAGCCGATCCTCCGTCTGTCCGCTGCGTTCGACAGCGCTGAAAGTGCGTTGCAAGAGTTCTTCTGCTGCTGTATACCAGCCCCAGCGGAACAGGTTCGGTGTTAGAAGATGACTACAGCGAATCAGAAGTGTGTCCTGCTGTCGCTCCCAGGCGTTATCGAGTGCTGCGAGCAGGATAGCACTCTCATGCTCCAGAGCTGCGCTATCGTGATGGTTTTCTTCTATGAAACGCGCACCATAGCGGATCAGGCGTAGGGGCGCATCCTCGTTCGGTCCCAACGTGCGTGCATAATCGGCGATCAAAATATGCAACGCGTAATAGTCGCTGCCCTGCTGCTCCAACAGGCCAGCGTCGCACAGGGTCGCGAGAACGTCTTCGCTTGTATCTGCAACGAAGAGGGCCGCTGCACGTGACAACAACACGGGTCGCGCTGGTAGTATGGCAAGCGCACGCAAGGCGGTCCGCGCCGATTCGGGAAGATGATAATCGCTTACGGCAATCACTGATTCGATGGACAACTTGGCCCCGGGTGGAACGGCAGAGAGAACTTCGCGCATTGGTTGGGGGACATGTAGCCGCAAACGTCGCTCGGCATTGCGCAGGTGGGAGAGTGCAGTCTGCAAACGCCTGGGTTGGTGCATAGCGGCGCTGCTGCCTAGATATTTGCTCATCAGTGAAAGGGCTAGAGGCAGCCCGCCAACGGCGTGTACCAGTTCGCGTGCGATGTCGCCTTCCTGTTGTAGTACTTCGGGTACAAAGCGAGTAAGCAGTTTCACTCCGTCTTTGTCGGTCAGCTCGGGGATGCGAACTGCTTCGCAGGCGTGCAGATGGCGAGCCATCCGGGAGAAACGGGTGGTGAGCAGATAGGTACACTCGGGGCCGCCAACCTGGAGCGCTTCAACCACATCCGGCTGCCAGGCATCATCCAGGACCACCAGCAGGCGCATCTTCCCCAGGTTACTCTGGAAGATCTCTCGCCATTCTTCCTGACGAATCGAGGTTTTATCGCACGGGAGGGAGATATTGAGCATATGGCTCCAACGCCGCAAGATGCTGGAGATGTGTGGATTGACTCCCAGGCCTGCCCAGAGGATACCATCGTGGAAATGTGCCTGGATTTCCGGCTGGTGTGCCAGGGCCACTGCCAGCACCGTTTTGCCCACGCCCGGCAAGCCATAAAGTGCCAGATTGCGTTGGTGCAGAAGTTGCTGTTGTAGTGTTTGTAGTAGTTCTTTACGTCCAATCAGGTTATTCACCCCTTGTGGAGGATGGGGCAAGAAGGGATCACAGGTGCTCTGCCCCATCCAGCCTGGATCAATGAGGATAGGATCTGTCTCTTGTTCGTGACGTATGGGTGGCAATGGCATGGTATTGGGCAGGAGCAGAAACGTGATATTCTCACCTCGCGCCTGCTCTTCTACCTGATGATCCTGGCTAAAGAGGGCCAGGAGTGCCTGGCGAAAAAAAGGTGAAGGCTGGGCCTCCCCTGCTTCCCAGGCCGCGATCATGCTGGTCGTTGTCCCCAATGCTTCCGCAAGCCTCGTCTGCGACCAACCACGTTGCAGACGCGCAGTAGTGATATCCGCGTCCATTTCAAAACACTCTCTTCTCAAGAAGCACGCCCTGGTAAACATATAGAGCTGCTCCTCATTATACCATAGCTGTGATACGTGTCTGAGGGGTGGCTGGTGCTTCACCCTCATCTGTTCTTCCCACGCGATCTCTATTGCTGATAGTATCTGTATGAGAGGATACAACATTCTGGATAAAATAATAGTCGGAAAAAGGGACTATTTGCAATATTCTCCTTTTGTGCCATGTCTATCGTCCAGATCTAGGATGAGAGCTTCCATACTTTCATGTTCTTGTATTGCACTGTTGTCGCATTGCTGGCATCCATCGCCATGAATCCGATCATGCCGCTACTGGAAGAGTTATCGCTGATGTAGGCCACCAACTGTTTATTGACATACAGATAGAGGTCGTTTCCGTTCGCCACGACTGTGAGCAGATTCATTTGATTGGCACCAGTATGGATCGCTGAACTGGTGCCAGCAACCGTTTTATCATGAGGCAAGCCAGCTAGATCATAATGGCCGCTGGCATCGACGCGGAAACGATAGGTTGTTGACGATGTAGTGCGGAAGATCAGTCCCCCACCATCGCCCTCAGTAATAGTCATTTCTGCCTGAAAGGCAAAATTACTGTAATTCGTACTTTGCCCCATACAGCCGATGAAGGCATTATTTTGTGCAAGCGAAGCCTGATATGCCCCGTCAGTAAAGCTGCACCCAGGTTTAACCTCCCAGCTATTGTCATCTTGCTCACTTAATTTAGTATCAATCACAGGTGAACCACTGGTGGCCCAGGCATATATCTGGTCCGGCGTCGTCGGCTGCGGTGTGGGAGTAGGCGTTGGTGCTGGTGTTGGGGTTGGGGTCGCTGTAGGCGTGGGAGTTGGGGTCGCTGTAGGTGTTGGGGTAGGCGTGGGAGTTGGGGTCGCTGTAGGCGTGGGCGTGGGAGTTGGGGTTGGGGTTGGGGTCGCTGTAGGTTTGGGAGTAGGCGTGGGCGTAGGTTTGTATGTTGATGCTGGAGCCGATGAGAATACCGCCGTTGGTGTTGGTGTAGGAGTAGGAGTAGGGGTCGCTGTAGGTTTGGGAGTTGGTGTAGGTTTGGGGGTAGGAGTCGCTGTAGGCGTGGGCGTGGGAGTTGGGGTTGGCGCTGGCACCTTATGAGCTGACTGCGAGGTTGTTGTGTTTCCCTGAGCTATCGACCTTGAAGCGCTCGTCGGCTGAGGTGTCATCAACAGAGCCACATTCCCGGCAGGTAGAAAAGCAGTGAAGATATATGTATGCAAGAATCCTACAGCAGCGAGCAATAGCGCCATAGCCAGGAGTATGAGCAATGATGCTTTAGGGGGGGTAAACGTGGGAGGAGAAGGTCTCGTAGGGGTCGCGACGAGAGGAGGAGCTTGTTCATCCCACTCTTGTACTGCAGAGGTGCCAATTTGCGGCACAGCCTGTTCCTGCTCATCGAGCGCTGATGAAGCAGGTAGCAGGAGCGTGGTTTGTTCTGATGTGTTGTTATCTTCTTGTATGTTCCACGGCTGAGAGTCGTCCTGGTAACTCCATAGATGGAATGACGAGGGATCGTTGGCAGCAGAGCGCGATTGGTTTGCTGCGGCCAGGCTGTCAAGCTCCATTTCTAGTTCCTGCATAGGTGAAGGGATTGAGCTTTCCGACTGCTCTGGCTGAAGAGAGGAAAGGAGAGCGCGATAGCTGACCGAGGTCTCAGAAGCGAAGGGGAAGACGGGAGCCTTTGAATGTGTGGGATTGCTGGATGTATCTGGCTGCTCGTCGTCCTGGTTGGTTGGGGAAAGTGCGTCGCCAGCGGGCGTAGCGGGTATTGCTATCGCTTGCAGCGCTTCAACCAGGTGTGCCAGGCGCTCATAGCGTGCGGCAGGGTCGGGGGCTAACGCTTTGAGCAAGACCGTATCCAGGACCGGTGGCACCTCTGCGACCAGGTGGGAGGGAGGCAGGGGCAGGTGGGTCTGTGGATCGTGTTGATCGCTGAGAGAGGCCACTGGCTCAAAGGGTGGTGAACCGGTGAGCATCTCATAGAGGAGGCAGCCAAAAGCGAACTGCTCACTGTGCTGATCTACTGTGGGCAGTTCGGGGGCCTGAGAGGAAGCGGGGTGAGGGGTGTCAGCAAGGCCCGCAATGGTGAGGGGTGTTTGCCCAATATCGCCAAGCTGCACGCTGACCTTTTCTTCGTCGGTGAACAGCACGTTCTCCAGCGAGAGATGGCCGTGCAGCACATCGTGGTCATGACAATGGCTGAGTGCCTGCCCGATCTCAATGCCCAGGTGCAGGGCTGGAGCCAGCGGTAAGCGTGGAGGTGTGAGTGAGCGCAGATGGTCGCGTAAAGAACCATGAGGAAGATAGGGGCTGACGATAAATGGCTGCAGCTGCTCGATATCAGCATCGAGCAGCTGCAGCAGGTGAGGATGCGTTAGCTGTTGCAGATGAGCCACATCCCGCAGGAAATCGCTCGCCTCATAGCCTGCTCCCAGACACGAGGCATGGAAGATTTTAATTACCACAGCCAGATCGGGCTGGCTGAGGGGAAAAGCCAGATAGGTCTCGCTGTGGGGTGTTTGCCCGAGGAGCCTGGTCAATGAATAGCTAGCAAACAGCAACGATTTGGACGATGCCGACGTATTTTGAGCATGCATAACACAAAAGAGCCACCTCTCTATTGTTCTTGAGAGCCTGAGCTATCTCATCAAGCGAAGAGTATCACGGCACTTGAAGGAAAAGAGAGGGATATAGGGACGAATTGCAGGCAGATATTTCTTGATAGTCACCGCCAGTCAGGAAGTCGCTAGAAGGAAAGAGGTTAGTCTGTGTGCGTTATACGTCGCAGGAACTCCATCATTCCTGGAGATGGAATTCCTGACTCAAGGCAACAATTGCACACAGTCTCTTCAGGTCTCTCTACCGGGACCGATAGCTGCCTTGATCGAATATACCACCACCGCTGCTATATTGTGAACCCTGATCTCGCACTCCTGGTTTTTGGTATCCTTGAGCCTCCACCTGCGCCAAAAGTTCCCCCGCTGAGGCTCGCCTCTTCTGCTCCTGCTCGATCAGTTCCAGAGCCTTCTTTCGTTGCTGATATTCTTCTGATCCTCTTTCAGATGCATGCCTGCTAAGCCATTGTTCACCTTGCTCTCCCTGATACTGCAAAGTAGGGTCAGCAATAGTCCTGAGCTTCTTTTCTGCTGAACTTATCTGCTCTGGTTTCAGTCCTCCGCTCTGCGCCTCTCGTGCCGGGTCAAATGCGCTATGTGACTGCTGCGTTCTTTCTCCACGCTTTGGAGGTTCTAGTCCTTCACCGCGTCCTGTCATATGACATCATCCTTTCAAACTATCAAGTCGCATACAACGAGAATATCAAAGAAGGAGAATGTTTCTCTTGAAGCTCCCCTTATCCATTGATATACCCTATGTTTGTGTTCATTTTGTCCTCCCATAAGGACAATCCTTGCCTGGTTCTATGCTCTGCCGCAATCGTGTGCTGAAGCGGGAACAATGCAAAACGGGGCCATCTTCCCGAACGGTAGAAATAGCCTTCTCTGTTTTGTACGGGTACGATCAAGCCGGTTATGTTGCAAGAAATAGAAAGAAAACAAGCTCCACCCAATGCCCACTTACTGAAACTGTATGCCTACTGTAAAACCGTAGTGAGTCCGTTCAAATGGATGAGTAGAGATTTGTTACCTCTACTCATCCATTTGAACGGACTCAACATATGGAGGATGCTCCACGACGATGATATTCAATGTGAGAAAGAAATTGTACTTTTTCTTCCGCACCGGGCCTCTCCCTCGTGCCGCATCCTGCGTAATTTCAAGAGCGGCACGTACACCTCCCTGGCTGCGCCTTCCATATAACCTGGGTAGTGGGCTGAGTCTGGCGATCGCGCATAGCCTCATGGAGGTAACATCGATCTGCAACTCTACTAAAGAAAAGTTGATTAAACGGGAGGATTTTGACAGCTCGGATTGAGTACAGCCTGGGTTTTGGGATCGTTCATATTCGACTTTTCAACAAAGGTGACGCCGGTATCCTCATTGCCGACCTGGCCACCAGTACGGATCATCTTGACAATACTATTCAGGCTGTCATAGCCCATCTTGAAGGGATTTTGCACGACTAGAGCCGTGATCTCTCCACTCTGGACCCCCTTCACCTCGTCAGGGGCAGCATCCCAGCCAATAATGACCACTTTTCCAGTGAGACCAGCTTTCTGAACTGCCTTCGCAGCTCCAATTACCCCAGGCTCATTGGCAGCAAAAATGCCTGAGATATCGGGGTGCGCACTCAAGATATCGGAAGTCACCCGAAAGGCCACATTTGCATCGCTCTGGCTGTACTGAGTTGCCACGAGTTGCATGTTGGGGTATTTCGCAAGTCCTTGCAAGAAACCTTTTGCACGTTGATCATTGGTCGATGAACCCGCCAGGAAGGGCAGGAAGGCGACCTTCCCCTTCTCATGTAAGGCCGTCGCCAACAAATCAGCAGCTTTCACCGCAGAGGCAACATTATCAGTTGCAAAGAGCGGCACATTCCCTGGTTGCGGATCAGTTCCAGAATCGATATTGACAACGGGGATCTTGGCAGTTGTCGCCTGTGTAGAGATCTGCGCCAACACTTTGGCATCGGTGGCCGCATAATCGATGCCATCAACACCCTGAGTGATAAAGTTCTTGAGCAGATTGACCTGGCCGGTAACATCCGTTTCTGCGGTGACTCCATCCCATTGAATGGAGACATTTTGCAGCTTCGAGGCCGCACAGTCAGCTCCTTTATGCACGACTTCCCAATAATCAGACCCAACCGCTTTTGGCACAACGGCTATCTTCAGGGCTTTTGTTGCCGCATCACCACCGCTTTTTGGGTTTCCACTGGTACTGTTTACCTGTTGGACTGCTCCACAACCGGTAATCACGATGACAAGTACTACCAACATCATACTCGTCAATCCATGTGCCAATAATCGCTGCATTCCTTTCTCCTCCGGCATGCAAAATACAAAATGCTTTCATTAGTTTAGCAAGACAGAATGCGCTGTTTCGCTCGTGCGTTGAAAATCATGCCCATCTTTTGCTCTCTGTCCATCTCATAGAATGACAGGCGCTATTAGGGAGCGCGTTTCCTCCTTTCTCTAAAAATGTTCTTCTATGTTCTCCTGGCTATCCATTTATTGGGAAAGGGTAGCAAGCTTGCGCCTTCTGAATTGGTCCCAGACGACTGCTAGCCAGATCACAACGCCAATGATGACGCTTTGATAGAAAAGATTCACATTGAGGAGAACTGCTCCGTTGCGAATGAGAGCAATTAAAAAGGCACCTATCAGGGTTCCAGCAATCGTCCCCTGGCCACCAAAGAGGCTCGCACCACCAATCACAGCAGCCGCGATTACGTCCAGTTCCAGTCCTTGTCCAAAGTTCGGTTGCCCCGATGTCACCTGCGAAGAGCCAATCATACCAGCAAAACCCGCTAGCAGCCCCGACAGCCCATAAATAATCAATAGATAGCGTTCAATGGAAATGCCAGAGAGACGCGCGGCTTCTGCATTGGAACCGATCGCATAGGTATAGCGTCCCAGCCGCGTCCTGGTCAAAATCAGATGGGCCAGCACCGCAATCAGGACCAGAATAATGAGTGGAATGGGAATACCATAAATAATCCCCTGTGCCAGCAGACCAAAATCGCCTGGTGCTCCATAAATGGCAACGGCATTAGTAGAAATATAGACGAATCCACGCGCAACACTCATCATGCCCAACGTCGCAATAAATGGATTCAATTTCGCTACGGTAATCAATGCACCATTGACCAGTCCCACTATACCTCCAATGAGTGCGCCGCCGACAACAGCAAGAGGCCAGTTGACCCCATGTACCATCATCATGACTCCAAGCATACCGGCCAGAGCTGCCGCTGAACCGACCGACAGATCAATGCCCGCCGTAATAATCACAAACGTCATGCCGATAGCAACTATGGCAGTCACAGTCGTTTGCACAATCACGTTGAACAAATTGTTAAAAGTCAAAAACACAGGTGAGGCAAATGAGAGATACACAAAGACAAGGATAAGTGCTCCTGCCGCCGCCAGTTGTGCAGCAAGGTCTACCAATTGCGTGCGGAATCTTCCGATAAAAGGAATGTCCGGGTTTTTTCTGCCCGGCTGGTTATCTGTTTCGATGAGAGGTGGCGCTGTTTCTTTCATAACGCTTCAATCTCCCTGGCTCCTGTTGCCAGCGCAAGAACCCGCTCTTCCGAAAATTGCTCGCGGTCGAGCGTGCCAACGATCTTTCCTTCACGCATCACCAGGATACGATCACACATATTCAGCAGCTCAGGTAAATAAGAAGAAATCATCACAATGGCCCGCCCCTCTTGCGCAAGACGACCAATGAGATCAAACATCTCAGCTTTGGCTCCCACATCAATACCACGCGAAGGTTCATCAAAGAAGAGCACACGGGATTTCGTCTGCAACCAACGAGCGACCACAACTTTTTGTTGATTCCCTCCTGAGAGCATCTGAACCGGTTGCTTGATCGATGGGGTACGAATGCGTAAGTCATCACGTGAGCGCAAGGCAATGTGCCGTTCCTGCTTCAAATTAATCATTCCCGCCAACACTGGCAAATGAGCGAGCGTAATGTTCTGATCGATACCAAGATTCATGGCTAAACCGTTGCCTTTGCGGTCTTCGGTCAAATAGCCAATCCCTGCATCAATAGCCATAGTTGGCGTCTTCACCTGGAGTTTTTTCCCGTCGAGCACGATCATACCCCTGCTGATGGGGTCGGCCCCAAATACGGCTCGTGCCAGTTCAGTACGTCCAGCACCAATGAGGCCCGCACATCCCAGAATCTCTCCCGCCCGCACGTCAAAGGTGCAGTCATGCAAGATCCCCGGTCGTGAAAGGTGCTGGACTCGCAAAACGACCTCACCAATGGCAACCGATGGCTTGGGGTAGAGATTGCGCAGATCACGCCCAACCATCAGGCGAATAAGCTTCTGTTCATCTATCTCGGATCGCGGCAACGTAGCAACCACTTTCCCATCACGCATCACGGTAATCCGATCAGCGATACGAAAGATTTCATCAAGGCGATGGGAAATATAGAGGATAGCAATCCCTCTGGAGGTAAGCTGGTCAATGGTGGCAAAGAGATCTTCGATCTCCTCACTGGTCAGGACTGCTGTTGGTTCATCCATGATCACGAGCCTGGCATCGATAGAGAGGGCTTTAGCAATCTCGACCAATTGTTGCTCGGCGACCGAGAGGGTCGAAACCAACTGCCGTGGATCAACGGTCAACCCTACCCGCCGAAGCAGCTCCCGTGCTTGCTGTATCTCACTCCCACGGTTAATCAAACCCAGCTTCCCAGGCTCTCTTCCTAAAAATATATTCTGGGCCACTGTCAAATGAGGTGCCAGAGCAAATTCCTGATAGACCATAGCGATACCAAGAGTCTGAGCAGAACGCGGTCCCTGGTAGCGTACAGGTTGGCCATTGATGCTCATCGTTCCACTACTGGGCCGCTCAACCTGAGAAAGCAATTTCATCAGGGTCGATTTCCCCGCGCCATTCTCGCCGGCCACGACATGCACCTCGCCCGGATAGATGTCCAGATCCACCTCATCGACAGCGACAACGCCTGGAAATCGTTTGGAAATACCTTGTAAACGCACGAGAGGCGTACGTAAGGATGGCTGCACGTCAGTTTCTCCAGAAATAGATCAATTTGTCAATAACATATCGCAATGAACAGATCCAGGTTGTTCTTGTTACAGCATATACCATTTCCTTCTGGAAACAACCCATTGTTAAGAACCAGATCGTTGTATAGCTGCTATCATTCAGCGACACCTACGTTGGCTTCGTCTGTTCTACGAGAAACCGCTTTCACGCAATTCTGGTTAAAGACTACATGGAAAGCTGCGTTTTGTCAAGAGGGAGCGGAGACAACGTGTAAAAAAAAGGCATCCTCTCAACTTCTTTAATCGGAAAACGTTTCTTGTGAGATCACCCGTCGTGGCGCTCTCTTTTTATTCTTCTCAACTCTGGGAGAGATGAAATGGGGAACTGTTTCTCTGGCCGCACGCGGGGCCGACGATGTACCCACTGCTAACTGATGTTGCAAGACGATTTCCTGCCTCGGCGCATCTGGCTTTTGTAGCCGTTGGATCAGACGATTGGCAGCTGCGCTTCCTAACTCATAAGCTGATTGGATGATCGTTGTGACCGAGACCTGTTCAGGAACAGCCCACTGGATATCATCAAAACCCACCAGAGCAATATCTTCGGGAATACGCATCTGGTGCGCATGAATAGCACGCATTACCCCAACCGTAAGGCGGTTGTTAGCGGCGAATATCGCTTCAACGGGCAGAGCGAGATCCAGTAATCTATTGGCAAGAGCAATACCTACATCGTCACCAACAAGCACCCCTCGCTGTTCCAGTGTTGCCTCACGTACAATACCTGCCTGCTGGAGTGCCTGACGATACCCTAAGATACGCTCATTAGCATTCGTGACTGTTTTAGGCCCCCCAATGACACCGATCCTACGATAGCCATTGGTAATGAGGTGCGTCACAGCTTCTCGCGCTGCCGCGACATTATCGATAATCACACAATCAATAGAACGATCTTCCACTCTTCTATCAACCACAACCAGGGGAATATTGCGCTCTCTCAAGTACTCAATCCCTGCTATCTGTCCGCGTGTCGGTACGACAATCACTCCTGCAATGGGTTCGGCAGATAACACTTTCAGATAATTCTCCTCTTTTTGTGTATTTTCTGTCGTATTGCAAACGATGACCAGATAGTTATGCTGTTGCGCGACCTCCTCTACACCACGAATCAAATCCAAATAAAATGGGTTTTGCATATCCGTAACCAACAACCCAAGCAGCGTAGATCCCCGCCCTGCCAGCATGCGTGCCACCTTGCTCGGTTGATAGTTCAGTTGAGCGGCGACTGTATGGACCCGTTCAGCTATGCCAGGATCAACTTTGGGAGACCCATTTAAAACACGCGAAACGGTCGCTACTGACACACCTGCCTGTTTTGCTACATCACGAATAGTAACGGTTTTTTGCCCCTGTACATCGTCTGAACTACGAGATTCTGCCATACCTTCCTCTCGCTTCTTTGTTCTCTACTAAATAGCCGCTTCCAACTGAGAGAAATGAGACCGGTTTCTTGCTCATAACATTCTTTCCCCTAACAAAGACCTTTGTTCCATTCGTTCCTTCCTGTACAGGCATTATAAGCGGAAATCGCCCTGAAGACAAGCTCTCTCTGTTCTGCTCCCCTTGACAAAGTATGCTCTTAAATCTATGCTTTTGGTGTAAACGGTTTCTCAAAATTATTACGTATACATGCTCCCATGAGAGAGGGTATTTCTCTCATCAATGAAATGTCGGCACGTGCTGCATGGGCAATACTTCCCTTGTTCTTTTCCCCCGCCCCTCTGCTTTCACCTCATACAAATGTATGATATTTCAGTTGTCTTTTGGAAGCTGGCAAAAAATCACACGAATATATGATAGACAAGCAAAGGAGTTCCGGCTATATTGTGAGAAAGAGCATCTCCCCCATTTGGGCAGGTGCCAGAAATTTGGGGCGACAAACGGATGCTTTGCATCCTTTGGAGATTTTCATGGGACAACAAACAACATTCAAGCCTGGCGCTCTCGACAGCAACACTGTCAATCTCTCTACCGGCACCGTTTCTTTTCCGCTTCCCCTGGCCTCCTTACCAGGTCGCAATGGATTGGAATTTGATCTCTCTATCCACTATAACAACACAGGTCTTCGCGAGACCGTTGCGACCTGGACGAAAGAAGCCCCCACTGGTTTGCTCGGGTTGGGCTGGTCCTTGCCCCAGGAGCAGATTGTACGTATCTGGAATGGGAACACCCAGCAGAGTACGTACGGCTTATTTGCGAAGAATACATTCTATGCCCTGGTAAAAGGCGGCATTGATACAGATGGTGAGGTCTATGAATCCACCCACTATCAATTCTGGAAGATCCGTTACCTGCCGGAGCGCGAATTGTGGGCGATCACCAGAGAGGATGGAACCTGCTATTTTTACGGAGGAAATGTCCAGCAAGCGCAGGGTGGGATGAATAGCAGCGCGGGCAACTCCATTGAATGGGGTGTGCGCTGGGATACCTGGACCGGACCCAGTAACGTGGCAGAGAACCAGGAGCAATTTCCTGTCGCATGGAATCTCGCGTCCATTACAAATATCTGGGGGGATCGCGTGACGTTCCTCTATGAGCAGGATCGGCAACTCGTGGGAACGGCAGGCACCGCCCGCAAGAACTATACGCAAGCGTGCCGCCTGAGCCAGGTGATTGGAGCAAGCGGAGAAAGCATGCTTCTGCACTATGGTCCTGACGAAGGCACAACAAATCCCTACGAGCCACGCACGAAAGCACATACACTTCCTGCCGGGGGACCAGATGCGTACCAGGACCGCTGGGAATACCATTTTCTTGACTCTCTCAAAGTCTTGAACGAGCATGGTGACATGCTCTCTCATGTGCAATTGCGCTATGCTTCCCTGGGAAGCGGAGAGATGCAAAAGCAGATCCTCAAATCCTTCACGCGTTCGAACAATCAGGGACATCCCTACGAACCACCCTCTCTTTTCGCGTATTATGGTGAGACCAGCGTTGATGGAGTCAGTGTCAGCAAAACGGATACCAGTAATGTGGCGCACGAAAACGCACTCTTTGGTGCTCTGAAATCCATAACTGCTCCCCAGGGCGCAACGACCTCGTATCAGTATACCGAGTTGACCATCCCAAACGCACACAGAGACCTGGAGATCCCACGTCCAGGCAACGCATGGCACCAGCCTCTCACCTATCTGGGGCTGGACTATGTAATGGTAATCTGGCGTGGTACAGGCACCAAAGAACACCGAATCCATGTGTCAGCCTATCAATGGCTCGGGCGGTGGGTTGCAAACACTATAGGTGAATTGCCCGTAGGTGACGCCGGGAATCTCCAGGTCGAAATAGCTTCCACCTTTTTTGCGCTCATCACGCCAGGACAGGTGCAGACGGTTCACCTGTTTCACAAACACCCTTACAGTCACGGAGCGTGGAGATCCTTTTCCCGCAAAATAGGCACGTTGACCGATTGCTTGGTTGCTTCAGGAGATGATTTTTTTGCCATCCTTGACCGGTCCAATGGCGAACTTTCTTGCTTGACGTACAACACACGCACGAACGTCAATCAATGGGAGGAGAATTCACCTGTTTTCAAGGAGCCACTGAAAACGGGTGAGAACACCATGTTTGCTCTGACCGCAGGGCAGAACTACATCTGTACCGTCAGTGGCGTTCCCAACCAGGCATTTCAGCCAGAAATCAGACTTTACGCCCTTGATACTTTGGGGCAATGGCGCTCACCGATACTGTATACCAGTGAGCATTTTATATCCACAAAAGAAGGATTTTTAACTTTTGATACGCTTTCTCTCCAGAGCGGTACAACGTTTGTTTCGCTTTTGCTTTCTGGCAATGTGAATGTGAGGTTTCGAGGCTATCAACTTTTTGCTCTTCGTTGGACCGAAAAAGCCATAGACGCTGCGAGATTACCAGTCTCAGAAACATTTATGGACTATGATGAGGCACAGGTTGCGGTTGTCAATGATATGATCATCATCACGACGCGGCAAACAAAATTCGTCTATCAGTACAATAGTGAACGCTGGCTTACCAGGGTCTTTGACAACGATAGCCAGCAGAATAATTATCTCGGCCCGAACAGTTTTTCGACCACACAAGATGGTCAGGCTCAGTACTGGGAGTTTAATCCGCACACCGAACAGTGGGAAACAGGGAAGATCCCTCCCTATAAGGACGGGAACCCCACGCTCTGGGAAAAATTCTGGTCGATCGTCTGGCCTGCTTTCTCTTTTACTGTAGGCATCTTGACGCTCCCTCTCTCCTTCGGCACAGGGCTGCTGATTGATCTGGCCCTCTTGCCTTTTGATTTGTATGCTCTGTTGCTGACGCCCGGTGCAGGCAATGGAGGACATAGCAATGAGCGCTTTTTCACCGCTGATAACCGTGTCTATCATCAAGATGCAACTGGCACCTGGAGTCCGATAGGGGAACTGCTAACCGAAGCGGAGAAAGCACAGAAACCCGTTCCAGGCGCAGACACAACCTTTGAAACCCAGGAACTCCAATTCCAGAATACGCAAGCTGCAAGTACCTTTATTGCCTATGCTATTACCAGGGATCGGCAAAAAGTCTTAAAGGGGGGAAGTAGTGTTCATACGAAAACGTATATCAGCAAAATTCAATTACTGAAGAACGGAACCTTTCTCTCCCCAAGCACCACCTTGCCTGAGCAGGAAGCGTTGCAAAGAAGCCCTGATGACGACACAAGCCTGGTTGGTTGGGATACCTTTTTGACCTTCCAGGGAGGAAAAACGCTCCACGAAGCCACCTCACTCAAGCTCCATCGCGTGATCCAGGGCGGTTTCCAGGGAGCAATCAAAGACAATGTGGTCTCACGGGTGAGTGTGCATGATGGCTATGAAGAGACCCATACACACTACGACTATGACACAACGAGCGCGGCATGTGTGCCTACAGGGACAACGGCACTCTATAACAAGGTGACAACCATCTACAGTGGTGCCTCACCAACTTCCACGCGCAACAATGGATACACCGAAGCCTATTTCTATGCTGGCGACATCACCTCTCTTCCCAACCAACCTGTCGGTCAGATCTCGCAAGACAATGCGAACGCTCCTGCCCTGGTAGCAGGACGCCTTTACGCGACCAGAGTGTTTGATCGTACTGGACACCAGGTGGCGGCAACGACGTACTCCTGGCTCGCCCATCAACGACCGCTACTCGGTCGGGGCAGAGGGTGTTCTTTCTTCCAGATCAAAGAAGAGCACGAGAACGATGGCAGCAAGCAGGTGGTTGAACAGGATTATGCCCTGCGGGGATACGATGGTTTCCCTGCCATGACCAGCACTGCGAACTACGACGTGACCGGAAACAAGGAAACGATCGGCATCAGGTACAGCTATGGTCCTGATCTCTACCCTCCATTGAAGGAGCGGCATATCCTGGCTCCTGTTGTGCAAACCAGTACGCACGTGAACGGTACCACTACAGCACTCCAGGCAACCACCTGGTTGCCTGCTCCGGGTCTTCCTTTCAGATTGACTTCTGGTCAGGGTCTCCCTCCACAATTGCAGGGAAACGGATGGTCTGTTCCTGAAGCTGGGAGTGTTTCAGTGACCGTTCCCTTTCCACCAGGGAATGCGTCTACAAGATGGGAGCCGGAAATCCCACCCCTGACGCTGACTTCCCCTGTGTCTGGCACATTGCTTTGTACATACAACTGCGACCTCCATGTGCAAAATGGTTGGGCAACAGCAACGCTGGAAGTTCTGGTGGATGGCAAGAAAGTCTGGGAAGCCACGAAAACAGCCACTCAGATCTCTGAAGCCCTTCCTCCCATCGAGATTCAGAGCAACCAGCGCATCGAGTGGCGTGTGACGAATTGTGTCATGGAAGTGAGTAGAGATGAGCAGGACCACCATAGCAATCAGAATGCCAGTGTCGTTGCCAGTGTGCGTGATATTCGCATGCAGGGTCTGCAATTCCTTGCTCCAGCCGCCACCTATCAGGCGAAGAAGCACATGGCATATCAGGCCCGCCCGGAGCATGCTCCCCTGGATTGGCTCAAAACAGCTGAGGTGGTGGCGCGGCATCCCGTCTATGGGATCGTCACTGAAACGCGCGATGTCAACGCGCTTATCTCCTCTACAATCTATGACACCAACTACCGGTTTCCCGTGGCGCATTTTGTTCACGCCAGTGTCAAGAACCACGAAGCGGGGTACTATGGCTTTGAAGATTATGAGAACAAGGAGGGGTGGCTGTTGACCGGAACCTTCGATGGCGACCTCTCCTCGCATTCCGGCCAGCAGGCGTTCTCAGGAAGCAACGTACGCATCGAGCCGAGCGCCTTTACTCCTCGCTCCGCAACGACTCCCTATGTCGTCTCTGCCTGGGTGAAAACGCGTGCTGGAGGCAACGGCGCATACATTGGTTTTGGAAATTCGGCCACACGGGTCGCTCCTGGCAACGACTGGCAATATGTTGAATGTATCACACGTGCGCCTGATATGCAGCAAAAACCCTTTGCCTCGTGCGATGGAACCATCGACGATTTTCGTTTCGGTCCGGTGGATGCGCCTTTCAGCGCGACCGTCTACGATCCCACCTATCACTTTGTAACCGCACAACTGGGAACCAATGGGGAAACGGGGCGTTTGCTCTACGATGATCTGCAAACTCTGATTGCCACGACCGGTCTCGGTGGTCAGGAAATCAGTCACCTGATGACGGAGACCCATTCCCGTGCAGGAGAGAACCCTTTCAACGCGGCCAGACCAAATCAGAAACTCTCCATCCTTCCAAGAAACGGCGGACGCTATTACCGTACCCTGGCGGACTACCCAGGATACAAAGAGCCTCACGCGGACTATGCTGGGGGGCCAATCACCTTCGTCTCGCAACGCGTGGCTTTTTCCACAGCTCACTCCGGTTTCAAGTTAAGGGTATCCGCATCCAGAGTCAGGCGTAGCCAGTCTTTTTTCGCTATGGCATTTGGGGACAGAACAGTGCGCTGTGACGCCGAGCATACCATCAAACTCACATCGACGATGCCCAAAGCATACCCTGGCAAGGTTCTCAAGTCCTTCACTCCAGGCTATGATCCTCTGGACGGGGCCGAGTGGATGCTGATTATGCTTGAAAAACAGGCTTTGTTCTTCCTTAATGGGGAGTTTCTCTTCAGTGAGCCGTTCGATCCGAGTACATACCCATTGGTTCTACTCTGGGGACCAGATGAAGCAAACATTGCTGGAGATAATGTCTTTCTTTTCTCCGATCCCATAATTGAACTACAGTATACTGATGGACTGGATCGCGTTATCCAGACCGTCCACCTGGATCAGCATGCTGAGGGAACCATTGCCAACCAGATTCTCTATGATGGATGGGGACACCCTGCAATCACGACCAAACCACTGCACCTCCCTGAGATTTCCCTGGCGTACCAGCAAGAGTTGGTGAAAACGTTTGATTGGAACTCCGGGAAAATGACCGGGAAGATTGTTGACTATTATACCCAGGCAAACATCCAGGCTCCTGATCAGAAAGCAGACGATGCCTTCTATCCCTATAGTCGCCAGGTGGCGGAGGCCAATCCGCTTGCTCGCATCAGTGAAGTCAGCGGCCCCGGTGTCGATTTCAAAGCAGGCTCTTCCCAATCTCTCCTGACGGACTTTGGCCGAACTGCCGAGGCAAACGCGTTGCTGACTGATCTTCACCTGACAGAGAAAGCAGCGTCCTATACCCTGCTCACGACTCGTCACCCATTTAACGGCCACACACGCGTTGCGACAACGCAGCTTTTCGATCTCCAGGGAAACCTCATCGCACTCCGCAGGAGCACAGGCGAGACAGCTCTGACCTCGACCAGGCACGTCGCGTATGCCAGCAATGGCACAAGAGTCGTCACTGCCAGGCAGCCAAACTTTTATACACAGCGAGCAGGCCAGGAAAACGATCCGTATACAGCTACCACGGATAGTGATTTCCTCGGTCGTATCCAGGTGTCACATGACAGTGATACAAACGCCCAGCATCATATCTATGATCCAGCAGGGAGGTTGTGCTTCAAAATGGATACGGAAGGAGCCAATCAATATCCTCACCACATCCTGTGCTGGCGCTACGATGCACTCGGAAGAATCCTTGAAGAGGGGACGCTCGACCAGCAATGGAATTGGGAGCGCTTCCAGCAGATAGCCGATGGGATCGTTCCCTGGACCGCTACCAATGCAAACTGGACCCGAAGCTACATCTATGATATGGCAAGGAACTCGGTGACAACCAATCTCAAGGGTCGCCTTGTCGAGACCACCACTCGTGGAGGTGGGATCATACGAGAATCCTTTGCCTATGATCTCACAGGAAATACAGTAGAAACCGTCCTGGGCATCGAGATTGGCGAGACACCCATCACAGGGTCCAGAATGATCACCCGCTATGAGTACGACCAACATGGACAGGTCACCAAAATCATCTATCCGTATGACGCGAACGGACAACCAGACTTTGTGGTTCATTACTTCTACCACCCCGATGGACAGCTCGCCAGCATTGGCACCGCTGACGATCCCACTCGCTATGCGGCCTACACATACAACCTGGACGGCAGCATCAAAACTGAGAAGCTAAACAAACAGCGTCTCCAATACGACCACAGCTACGACTTTCAAGGACACCTCCTCTCGCTTCAAGAACGCCAGGGACTCTTCGCGGAAAACTTGCGTTACCGAGACACCAGCGGCACCTTCAAAGATGGCAATGTCGTCGCGACAACATTTACCGGAAGCGCTCTGAGCAATCCGCATGGGTACATCTACCAGTACGATGCGTTTGGCCAGCTCACCTCCGCGCAGACCGTGGCGACCAATGCTGACATGGTTCCTCATCCCGAGTGGGATCTTCAGGATGTCGCATATGATGCGAATGGCAATCTTCTCCACCTGCGGCAAGGACAGACATCAGCCACATACCAGTACGCGCCGGGAACCAATCGGCTCACAGGTCTGCTGCACCCGTCAACGGACCAGCGCCCATTCGGGTTTGAACCCGGTGAATTACGCTCCCACTTTCACATCAACAGCGAACCTGAGATCTTCGGCGATTGGTATGCGAAAGGACACGGAGGAGGGATTACCACAAAAGAATACCACTCAGGCACACAATCCTACCAGTTAGTTGCACAGCATGTCTTACTGAGCAAAATACAGGTCACGCCAGAGGCCAAAGGATACCAGTGCAGTGGGTGGGTGAAAATGGAGGGTCCACACCAGGAGATAGGCATACAAATGAAAGCCTCGCTCAACGGGCCAGTGCTGGCTGAACAGCGCGTACCTGCCACTGATGATCGCTGGCACTTCTTTCAGTGCCAGCTTCCAGATGCTGGAACAGCCACGGAACTGTTCGTTGTTCTCCTCCAAACACAACTTGCCCAACCAGCACTGCCAGTGTATATCGATGACATCACCTTTGGCCCCCTGGCCCAGGATCTGTATGAGCATAACGCGAACGGTTGGCTCACGAAAAGCGGGAAGATCGACGAGATCCGCTATGACCCTCAGACAGCATTGCCCGTAGATATACGCCTGGGCGAGCAGCACACCCATTTGCGCTATGGTAGACGCAGACAGCGCGTGGTCAAAACAACCACCACCAGTGAACCCAACGCGCCACAGCAGCAATGCGTGTATGTCCACGGAGCCAATGCCTATCCTCTGGTCGAGTACACCCACACAGGCAAGACCTTCTCCATTTATGGACCTGGCGGCTTACTTGCCCAAAGCAGCGATACACAAGCCTGCGCCTTTTTCCTCAAAGATCATCTTGGTTCCACACGCGTGGTCGTCAATGAGGAGAACCAACCAATAGCAACATTCAATTATCTGCCATTTGGAAGCCTGATGCCAGATAACAGTAGCTCACTGGAGGCAGCCCAGCACTTCCATTACCTGTTTACGGGCCAGGAGTATGACCAGGAGATCGGTCTCCATAACTATCGCGCCCGCATGTATGGCAGCGACCTGGGGCGCTTCCTGACGCCCGATCCCAAACGACAACTTCCCAGCCCTTATGTCTATGTGAACAACAACCCGGTGAACTTGATCGATCCTACTGGAGAAATGTTCCTTGCTATGAGGATGAGAGGATTGAGAGCAGCCAGGACCTCCAGGGGATTTAACGCCGCAAGAGCATTGCACACAAGAATTGCAAAAAATCGGAGGATATTTGAGTTTGAAAGCATACAAGAAGCGGTGGATAAATTAGGGGAATTAAAGATAAATTACATCACTAAAGAGGTTCCGCTTATTCAAGAAGCATTCAGAAAGGCCCCCCTCCTCACGGATGCCCAGCTTCAGAACCTCGAAAAAGTTGTACCTCTCACACAAGAGAGATTCAATGCAAATTCACAACTCTTTAAACACCATGCGAATCCAGAGGGGATTGGCCAGGGGAAACAGTACCCAAACACCACGGATATACTATACTCAGCTACCACTCAACCTTTGGACAAACAAGTTATGAGAGGCACTTATTCATGGAAAATGCCAAATGGGGGTATCGAGATAATAGCGGTAGAGAATGACGTTAATAGAGAGTTCTTCGCTAGTCTTCCCAAAGCAGGAGGTGTCCCAAAGGAAGTGCAGATACGAAACAACTATCAAGATGCGGTCATTGGCTACATACCCAATAGTGCTATATTCAAACAGTAGAGCCAAAGCCCTTTTAAAAAAATCCCGCACGTGTCAAAAAGCGAAGAACAGAACGGAGAAAGTGGCTCACTTCATCGTCTTCCCGAAAAATGAGAAGGCGATGAAGGTCTCATCATGAGAGAGAGGACTGATGCTCTATTATAGATTATAGAGTATAGATTATAGAGCCAGCCCTCTCATGAAGCAGTGAAAGCTATAAGCGCTCACTGCGCCTGGCTGGAGCACGTCCTACTGGTTGGCTGGGGCGAGGTCCGGCCTGGATCGGAGCAATAGGATATGTGGCTGGTTCATCCAGAGCTAGTGTAAATGTTTCTCCATGATGATGCACTCTCAGCGGTAAGCCGTCGAGCAGTCGGTAGGTTGCCGCTGTAGGGGTAATCTCAAGAGAAATGTGACGATCCTGAAAGAGCAGACGGAAAGCAAGCCGTTCAAGCGCATTTGGGAGGCATGGTGAGAAGTAGAGCGCACCATTTTGCACGCGCATTCCACCAAACCCGGCGACCAGGGCAAGCCAGGCACCTGCCAGTGATGCCATATGGAGTCCGCTCTGTACATTGTGATGCAGATCGTGCAGATCTACGAGAGCTGCCTCTCCCAGGTAATCATAGGCCAGTTCGAGTTGCCCTACTTCTGCTGCCATGACCGCCTGCGTGCAAGCTGAAAGTGAAGAGTCACGCACAGTCAGGGATTCGTAGTAGGCAAAATTACGCGCCTTCTGCTCCGGCGTAAACGCGTCGCTGCGCAAATGCATCGCCAGGATGAGGTCAGCCTGTTTCACAACCTGTTTACGATAGAGATCAAAGTATGGGAAATTGAGCAGCAAGGGATATTGATGTGGCAGCGTACCTGTGAAGTCCCAGACCTGATAGTCGATAAATGATTCATCCTGTGGAGTCACTTCCAACTGCGCGTTGTAAGGAATAAGCATATGTTTGGCAGCCATGTGCCAACTTGCAGCCTCATGGCTATCGACACCCAATGCCTGTGCTTTTTCGGGATGACGTTGTACTGCCTCAACAGCCCAGCGCAAGTTGTGTTGCGCCATGAGGTTTGTGTAAACGTTGTTGTCAGCGATGGCGCTGTATTCGTCGGGTCCGGTTACTCCGTCAATCCGAAACTGATTGGTTGTTGGGTGGTGATACCCCAGCGAACACCATAATCTAGCTGTCTCGACCAGCAACTCAAGCCCTACCTCTTCCTCAAAGGTCATATCACCAGTTGCCTGGAGGTAATAAGTCACAGCATAGGCGATATCTGCGTTGATATGGAAGGCCGCTGTGCCTGCAGGCCAATAGCCTGAACACTCCGCACCTCGGATCGTGCGCCAGGGAAAGGCAGCGCCATACAATCTGAGTTGTTGAGCTTGTTCGCGTGCTTTGTCAAGAATCAGGTGACGCCAGCGGAGCGCATCTGCAGCAGCGGTAGGCAGGGTATGGGTTAACACAGGTAACACAAAGATCTCTGTATCCCAGAAAGCATGCCCATCATAACCAGGACCTGTGAGTCCTTTGGCTGCGATAGGACGCCCTTCGGCACGAGCACCTGCTTGTAAGACATGGAAGAGGGCAAAGCGTATCGCCTGTTGTATCTGGGGATCGCCCTCCAGTTCGATATCCGCAGTGGCCCAGAAGTCTTGCAGGTAAGCCTGTTGCTCAGCAAGTAAGCCTTCCCAACTGGTTTGCCGTGCAGCTGCAAGAGCGGCAATAATTTGATCGTGAATGGCAGGCCGGGAGCGCAGGCTCGACCAGCCATAGGCGATGAATTTAACGATGCGTAGGCGCTCACCTGGCCGCAGTCGCCCGATGATGGAAACACGAGCCACGTCTGGGGAACTTGTAGATGTAACGGTGATTCCTGGAGGTCCCTCAACGTGGTGGTCCATTGCGGCACCCATGCGTAGTCCACTGACGCGCGTATGATGGATGAGCATACCACTGGCATCGTGGGCCTGATGTTCCTCACATTCGAGCGCTGATTCAAGGGCTGCTCCCACGCGTGGGTCTTTGCTTTGTGGGGGGAGAGCCTCGTTAGCGACCAGTTCCGACTGTACCACGATGCGGACAGGAGCATCGACAGGTTCGACTTCGTAACAGATAGCGGCGATGGCTCGTTGTGTGAATGATACCATGCGTACTGATGAGATCTTGACAGTGCGCCCGGCAGGGGAGGTCCAGTGAATGCTGCGCCGCAGCACCCCGTTGCGTAAGTCAAGTTCGCGTTCGTGCTCCAGAAGTGTGCCATAGCGCACATCGAAAGGGGCATCGTCAACGAGCAAACGAATAAGTTTGCCATTGGTGACGTTAATGACTGTTTGCCCGGATTCAGGATAGGCATACCCGCCCTCTGCATAGGGGAGAGGGCGCAGTTCATAGAAGGAATTGAGATAGGTGCCGGGAAGACCATGTGGATCTCCCTCATCAAAATTACCCCGCAGCCCGATATGCCCATTAGAAAGGGCGAAAAGAGACTCAGTTTGTGCCAGAGCGTCAAGATGAAGTTCTTTCTCCCGAATACTCCACTCCTCGACGGTAAAGAGTGAATCGTTACTCATTATTTATGACTCCATATACTTGAACGGCAAGGCAGATGTTGATAGAGCAGCTTGCTGCTGCTCATATGGTTTTGTGTCAAGTTTATTAAAAAATGATCAATAAATGATCTGGGCATGTATTACTCCTCGCAAGGTATGATAAGGATGGACAAGATTCTAATTTTCCTACTATATCATACCGATGGAGCGATGGTGGAAAAGTAGTAGAAAAGGGGTAATATTGATTACTTGCTATTAACACTCAGTTGACACAAGCCTTTATTCCCTATTTGCATCAACCTCGGCAAACTTTCCTCCCTTCTCCAGATATGCCTCCTCAATCTCTTTGCTCCCAAACGGCCAGATATGCTCCACCCGCGCCCAAATCAAAAACACCACCACCCCAAACACAAGCCATCCTATCGACAACAAAATCGGTTGCCAACCTGATGCATAATAGACATATCCCCAA
>JAICIM010000075.1 GCA_025928885.1 Ktedonobacteraceae bacterium
CGGACATCCTGTGATCGTTTCTGTGCCGCTTGGCTCTTTGATCGAACCGATCCGCTGGATTGGTGGCAATCCCCGCGCGATTCGTAGCTCGACAATGGTGGATGCCTCCGGGACAGTGACTATTCCTCTGGGGCAGACCGAACTGAGCCTTGCAAAGCAGGAGGATCGTAATCTGCTGGAGGCGATGTTCTTGTTGTTAGAGGTGCGTAGTGCTGAGGGATGGAACCGCGCCAGTTAGGCGGGGAGCGCGAGGAAGGTGGCTACAGATCAATGAATGGTGCGGCTGGCAGGGCCAGCATATGATTGCGTGTTTGTAACACACATAATCAGATACATCCCTGCCATCATATCCCGTCGTTGTGCCTCTGCTGTAGCATAAAGCGTCTGGCAAAAATAGGAGCTAACGCTATTTACCCATCTTTTGCTGGCTCTGAAAGGCACGTCTGAAATATGCAAATGCTTCGCGTTCTTTCCCATGTTGTTCCAGGATTTCGGCGTAATTGACCGATTCGTTGGCTAGCTCTTCGTGGCGTCCCAGACGTTCTAACATGCTCAAACCGGTGGCGAAATGCTGATCGGCTGCTTCCGCATGAGATTGCGCATATTCGATACGCCCGAGTGTGATCAGGGCCGTCGCTCCGATCAATGTGTCGTCAAATGGTTCTGCCAATGTGAGCGCTCTTTGCGCATTCTCGGCAGCTTCGGGCAACGCCTGTTGCTGAAAGTACCATTGGGCGTTGGTGGTTAAAATGCTCGCTAGCGTCAATGCATCCTGGGTTACCTGCTTCTCTTGTAGCGCTGTGTCAAGAAACGCTCGCGTCTCCTTCGAGTCTCCTTTCAACTTCGCCTGCCCCAGATAGTGATACAACTCACTTCGTAAATGCTTGATGTTCTCTCTATCGCTGACATAGAAACATTTATAAGCATATTGTGTGGCAAGGTCATACTCTTTATTGGCCGCAAAGCGGCAACTCATATCCAGATAAAGCTGCTGAATGGCTTGAGGGGTCGTATAATTCGCCGTCGCTTCTAATGCTTTATGAAACATTTCTAATGCCTGTTCCACATTATCCAGATGGGTATAGTGCTGTCCCATATGCATATATACTTGTGTAGCAAAGAACGGGTCATGCGCTTCACTGGTCTCCAGTAAATGCAAACAACGCTGATGAGACAGAAGAGCCTGTGGATAATTGCGCATAGCTGCATACGCTAATGCAAGCAGGTCGAGAATGCGTACCGTCAGGTACTGGTTGTTTAGCTCTTTGGCAATCTGAAGCGCTTCATTGAGTGCATCCTCACATTCTTGAAATTGTGCGACTGTAAAGTAAGCCAATCCAAGTAGATAACGATGCTGCAATTGCTGTTGGCGTTTTAAACGTTTGGTGGAAATTTTACTTAATTGTGTAACAACTTTGCTAGCTTCCCCCTGCCAGATCTGAAGATTGGCCTCTAGCAAAATGGCATCCATCTCGTCATCTTCACGCTCTGGAATGTTGAGCTGCGCCCCATGACGATCTTCCGACTGGCCGCGATGGGGTAGCAATTGCGTGGAAGATAGCCCCAGACGCACGGCCAGAATTTCTAGCGCTCGTAGAGAAGGATGAATTTGCCCTCGCTCGATTGCTGAGATATAACTGACTGAAAAGTCGGGGGCTGCAAGTTGACTTTGTGTAAAACGCTGAGCGATTCGGGCTGCACGTAATTTTTCCCCTACCGTTTTGCCAATTTTGCTTGATGCTTCAGGGGACATAGACGCCTCCTTGAATGGTTTGTTGAGAACGTGTGTCAATAAATACACAAAGTAATGGTCAAACGTATTGTAAAATACACCTATGCTTTCTGTCAATATGTTAGTGCTATAAATATTAAAGAGATACTCCTACAGTTTTGCTTGTGTTACAAGTAAAGTTCTTCTCGGACTCCTCTAATGACGGAGCAAATGTGCGCATGCTATAATTCTTTCCACGTCTTCTCTGCGTCGAAATGTAAGCATGGTGTAGTGAAGCTATCCTGCGGCTCTCTATTCCTCCTCTATTCCACATTCTAAGATAGGCATATTTCTATGTAGAGAACTGGAGCATTCTCTCAATTTGTACTGTTTTCTCCTTCAATCTATGAATGCCAAGCAGCCAGAAATAAAAGGAATAGTCGCATTAAATTTCAACTCGAAGCGACCACGCCATCTGTAATTTCATAACCGGGCATCCTGTGTGATAAGCTGATACTATCTATTTGCGAACTCTTGATAAAGAGACGCCTGCATGAGCGGAAAATAGTCCATCATCTGTATATTATCCTGGGAGTTACAGTATGTTTCGTTTTCTCACGGCGGGGGAATCACATGGCCCCTGCCTGACCATTATAGTAGAAGGTCTGCCTGCTGGCCTGACGGTTGAAAAGCCCATCATCGATGCAGACCTGCGGCGGCGACAGGGCGGCTACGGACGCGGCGGACGCATGAAAATCGAGAAGGATGAGATTCGTTTCCTCTCCGGCGTGCGTCATGGCAAGACGTTGGGTTCGCCCATCACGATGCAGATCGAGAATCGCGACTGGGTAAACTGGGAGGAGCGCATGAGTCCTGCCCCCATCGAGGCTGAGATCGATCATGTGACGCGCGTACGGCCTGGCCACGCCGACTTCACCGGCGCGATCAAGTATGGGCATGATGATGTGCGCAACGTGATCGAGCGTTCCAGTTCGCGCGAAACGGCTTCGCGTGTCGCCGTTGGTGGCCTCTGCCGCCAGTTTCTCGCCCAGTTCGGTATCGTGGTGCATAGCCACGTCCTCTCAGTCGTTGAGGTCGGATATGAGACACCGCGCCCGATGACGCCCGATGCCTACCCCGACAGCATGTGGGATCTAGTCGAAGCCTCGCCGATGCGTTGTGCCGACGCCGCGCTGACTGAAAAGATGATCGCGCGTATTGTGGAGGCCAAGCGTGAGGGCGATACCTGTGGTGGCGTCTTTGAAGTGGTTGCGCTGGGCGTTCCGATCGGCTTGGGCAGCTTCAGCCAGTGGGATCGTCGTTTCAGCACGCGCCTGGGCATGGCGATGATGAGCATACCATCGGTGAAGGCGCTGGAGATCGGTGCAGGTTTTGGTACCACGCGTACTACTGGTTCACATGTGCATGATGTCTTGCGCCGGAGCGAGGATGAGCACTGGTTCCACCTCAGCAACAATGCTGGCGGCATTGAGGGCGGCATTACTAACGGCGAGCCTGTGGTTGTGCGCGTTGGCGTCAAGCCGATTCCCACTCTGGCACATCCTCTGCCCTCGATCGATATTGAGACGAAGGAGAATATCGACCAGAGCCGCTACGAGCGCAGCGATGTCTGTGTGGTCCCGGCGGCTGGCGTCGTGGGCGAGGCGATGATGACGATGGTTCTCGCCGAGGCGCTGATCGAAAAGTATGGCGGCGACAGCATCGATGAGATGCTGAGGCATTATCGCGCCTGAGCCTCTTTGAGGCAATCAGCAAGCAGGAGATGGTTGCGTTGCATTCTTCATGGATTCAACAGAGCCATCTCTTCTTGCGTATAGAATAAGAGATAGCCCCTGCTACCTATAGCCTTGCCAAGAAAGAGGTGCAATGGTAGATTCCTCTATAGACGCAAGTGGAAGAATCACTAAGTTCTTATGAATAATAAATTAGGTAAGGATTCGCGATGAGTATTAGTACCGGCATACGCAGGCTGACGCTCTTCTTTGTTGTCATGTTTGTTGCATTTAGTGGTGGACTGGTCTACTGGCAGGTGGTGGTGGCGAAAGAGGTGACCGATAATCCTCATAATGGTCGCGCCTGCCTGACTGATAACGCGCCGGTGCGGGGACGCATTTTTGACCGTAACGGGGTGTTGTTGGCGGAATCGAAAGCTTCAAAGTCGTGTGGCTATGTTCGTCATTATACCGAGCCATCATTGGCGGGTCTGATCGGGTACTATGCCGGTCCAAATTATCCCGCAACCGGTCTGGAGAAGCAATACGATGATTATCTCAGCGGGCGTCTAGGTACGACCATGCTGGATAATACGATGAACAAGGTATTGCATCGCCCCCCTGTCGGCGATGATATCTATCTGACCATCGATGTGCGCATCCAACGTATTGTCGATAAGCATTTCGATGATCCTGTGCCAATTGATAACGAAGCAACTTTTAAAACTGATCGTGGCGCAGTGGTTGTGGCCGACCCCAAGACGGGTGAGATCCTGGCAATGGTCAGCCGCCCAAGTTATGATCCCAACAAGCTTGTCCAAACCTTGCAAGAGCAAGGCAACCTCTCTTACTACAATCAACTGGTCAAAGATCCTGAGCAGCCCCTGCTGATGCGTCCACTTCAGTCGCGCTATGTTCCCGGCTCGGTCTTCAAAGCCGTGACGCTGCTGGCTGGTCTGGACTCTGGGAAGACGACGCTCAACGAGCAGTTTGATCGCAAACACGCGCTTGGACCCATTGTGGTTGGTCAGCACCAGGTTGGTCCGACCGGGAATAACCTTGAGCCGTATACCTTCCGCTTCCCGGTGACGACCGAATATGGCTTTACGCATTCCGATAACGTCATCTTTGCTCAGATCGGAGCCAATATCGGGGTCGATGCCTGGCAGGATTACGTCAAGCGCTTCTATATCACGCAAGATATCCCGTTTGACCTGCCCATTGCAAAGGGATCGGTCACGCGAGGCAACGATCCGCTCGACGTGAACTTATTGGCCGATAACGCCTTCGGGCAGGGCGTCGATTTCGTCACGCCGATGCATATGTCGCTAGTGACCAATATAGCCGCAAACGATGGGCAATTGATGCAGCCGATGATCGTCTCGAAGGTTATGGATACCAATAAAAATCCGGTGAAAACGAATACGCCGGCGCCGTTGGGGTCGCGACAGGTTTCATCTCAGGCGGCGACAGGCACGCGGCAGGCAATGTACGGGGTGGCGCACTGTGGCTCCGGTCTGGTCGCAGGCGTAAACATAAGCACGTCGCCCTGGGGTATTATCGCTAAGACGGGAACAGCCGAGCTTGGCGGCAACGTACCGGCCCATAGCTGGATGATTACCGCAGCTCCCTACTCGGTCTCAAATCCCACTGAGTTGCCAAAACTGACGATCGTTGCCATGAAAGAGAACGGCGGTGAAGGCGGTTCAACCACAGGACCGATGATTACCAATATGTACAATGACATCTTCACCAACGTGATGAAGATCCAGCAGCCAGCACCCATGCCGACAAATTATTGCTACACAACCCAGCTCTTGCAATCGTAGTCGTTACAGGCGAATGCACCATCCCCGGTGCATTCGCCTTGTTTTCTCCCCTGTTCACTCGCCCTCTTTTCTCTGCCTGCGCCCGACAAAACTACTCGTGTCTGCCCATACTTTCAGGATATTTGTCATTGGCAGTGTGAGTTATTTCATACGAAGCCGCATCCATTGATGGCAAGGAGGAATAATGCGCATCTTCTTGGGGGTATGGGTGTTGAGGAGCCTGCGAATATTCATCAGCTCTTGCTTGTTGACAGGACTGTGAAGGGTTGGTATGATAAAGTGCATGAGAACAGTGATAACGGCAAAACTGAAATTGCATCCCACTGCTGAACAATGGGAACATCTGCGAGCCACCCAACTGGCGTATCGGGATGCGCTCAATTATGTGAGCCAGTACGCCTTTGCACATGGCAAAATGAGCAATAAGGTGGGTTTACAGGATGGCACCTATCAGGAGATCCGCACCCGTTTTCATCTGTCCTCTCAAATGGCCTGTAGCGCTCCCCGGCAGGTTGGTGCCACATATAAGGGGCTGTGGACCAAACTCAAGAAGAATGCCCAGGATCGCAAGAGTGGGCGCACCAAAAAGCGCTACAAGGGCTTGGATCACGCTCCCAAATACGTCTCTCCCACCCTGACCTATCAGTACAAAAAAGATTACAGCCTGCGCAAAGAGCAGCAGATCAGTCTCTTGACTCTGGCTGGTCGCCTGCACATTGGTTATAGTGGCTATGACAAACATCTCGCCTTGCTCAAGCATGAAGCGGAGATCGGAGCCGCTCAGCTCTGGTATGACCACCTCCACAAGCAGTTTTACCTGCTAGTTTCCCTCACTATCGAGATACCCGATCCCCCCCCGAACAGCATACTCAGGTGGTCGGTGTCGATGTGGGGGTGCGCTATCTGGCTGTCACCGCTACCACCAGAGGCACCAGCGCGTTTCATTCGGGTAAGCCCATCGTCCCCAAAGCCAACCATTATGCGAGACTGAGGAAGCGTTTACAAAAGAAAGGCACTCGCGCCGCTACCCGTCGCTTACGAGCGATCAGCGGACGAGAGAGACGGTTGAAAGCCAACGCCAATCATATGGTCTCCAAGAACATCGTCAAGGCCCATCCTCATAGCCTGATCGGTTTGGAGGATCTGACAGACATTCGTGAACGCACCAGACGGCGCAAGCGGCGCAGAAACAAAAACGGGAAGAGCACCCAGCTCGCCTCACACCCACAGCGCAAAGCCAATGCCACCTTCTCCAAATGGAGTTTTGCCGAGCTACAAGCCATGATTGCCTACAAGGCGCTTTTGCACCAGAGTATGGCGATCAAGGTGGATGCCAACTACACCAGCCAAGCCTGCCCAATGTGCGGACAGACCAGCCCGGCCAATCGGCCCGGCAAAGGCTTGCTCTTTGTCTGTCAGACCTGTCAGTATACGCTCCATGCCGATCTGATTGGAGCGCGGAACCTCGCGATGCGTACGCTCGTCGTCCGGCAAGACTGGATGGCGACGGGGCAGTTGTCAGTTGTCCCAGGGTCGCTTGACGGCCCGGATGTCTCGGCAAACGAAGCCAAAGCAGCACGCCTCTCTCGGTATGCTGAATTGCGGTGGATGCCAGAGACAAGCTCCCTGGTGCAAGCCCGGAGTGTCTGACTTGCTAATCGGAATGTATCAATGATACACTTGCTATTAAAAGCGTTCTTATCGAGATACCAGTGCAGCGTGTCAAATTGGAGGCGCGTTCATGAATATCAGTTCCAATATAAGGAAGTTAACGCTGTTTTTTGTAGCGCTTTTTCTGGCTTTGAGCGGTGGGCTGGTCTACTGGCAGGTGGTCGCGGCCAACAAAGTCACCGCAAATATCCACAATGGTCGCCCCTGTCTGGCCTCTAATGCTCCGGTACGCGGGCGCATTTTTGATCGCAACGGGGTGTTGCTGGCCGAGTCGAAGCCAGCCAACAATGTGTGCGGCTATCTGCGACAGTATTATGAGCCGTCGCTGGCCGGAGTTATCGGGTATTATATCAGCCCTCTTTATCCATCCACCGGTATCGAGCATACCTATGACGACTACCTCAGCGGACGTGTGGGCCTGACCTCGCTTGATAATATCGTCAATAAAACGCTGCATCGGCCTCCCCTGGGCGATGACATCTACCTGACCATTGATGTGCGCATCCAACGTCTCGTCAACAAGCACTTTGACGACCCTATCCCTATCATTCCCGGCGAGACGTTTGCCACGAATCGCGGCTCAGTCGTCGTGACCAATCCGCATACTGGTGAGATTCTGGCGATGGTTAGCCGCCCGAATTACGATCCCAACAAGCTGGTGCAAACCATCTCTCACGGCGATCTTGCGTACTATAATCAACTGCTGAAAGATCCAGCACAGCCATTGTTAGAACGTCCGGTACAGCAGACCTATAGCCCGGGATCGACCTATAAGACGCTGACCCTGATTGCTGGACTGGATAGTGGCAAAACCAACCTCGGGCAGCAGTTCAATCAAAACGAGGCGCGTGGCCCCATCTTCTACAATGGGCAGGCGTTCGGCCCCAACGGCAATAATATTGATGGTTACACGCTGCGTTTCCCGGTCAATACCGAATATGGCTTCACGCATTCCGACAACATCATTTTTGCGCAGATTGGTGTCAATACAGGGGCCGATGCCTGGCTCGATTACAACAGGCGCTTCTATGTTGGGGAGGATACGCCGTTTGACATACCCGTCGCAAAGAGCACCGTCTTGCGCGACGGGCAACCGCTGGCAAAGAACGAGCTGGCGGCCAATTCGTTTGGACAGGGCTACGATGCGATTTCACCATTTGAGATGTCGCTGATCGACGATGCCGTTGCCAATGATGGGCAGTTGATGCAACCAACGCTGGTGGCAAAAGTGCTGGATCGCACCGGCTCGCCTCTCCTGACCACTGCGCCAAAGCCACTGGGAGCGGCTCAAATGACCAGTCAGACGGCAACGCAGGTACGACAGGCGATGTTTGGTGTGGTACGATGTGGGTCGGGTTCCATCGTGAGCCAGTTGTTTACCTCATCGGCAGGAATTATCGGTAAGACCGGAACTGCTGAGCTTGGTGGAGGAAAGGCGGCTCACTCCTGGATGATTACGCAGGCACCGTACGCGGTCTCCAATCCGACCCAACTACCAGCGTTGACCATTATTGCGATGAAGGAGAACGGCGGCGAAGGTGGAGCAGTTGTGGGACCGATGATTGCGGCTATGTACAACGACATCTTTAGCAACAACTATGTGAAGGCTCAATTGCCGTCAACGCCTGATGCCAACTATTGTTGCCAGACCGGCTTGTTGCAGCGAGGATGCCCCGGTTTTTAGCCTTCACCTATGGATTCTTCGGTGCAAGAGCTATGCAAAGGCGTGAACGCAGAATAACCAGCATCTATAGCGATGACGAAGAGCGAGTGCTCGTTCCCAGCCAGCGCATTCGCCAGCGCGTCCTGGGTCCGCTGGCAAAGCTGTTGCCACGCCTGGGGATCAGTCCCGATCTCCTCTCTTTTACCTCTGTGGCGTTGGGGATGGGGTTCTGCCTGCTGGTCCCCATCTCCTTTCCGCTGGCCTTCTGGCTATTAATGGCTTCATTGCTGTGTGATGGCTTGGATGGGGTTGAGGCGCGGGCGACGGGGAAAAATACGGCGCGTGGCTCGTTTACCGATGTGTTCTGCGATCAGATGGTGGTGGCCTTCAGTGTGGCGGGCATCGCCTGGAAAGGGCTGGTCCATCCAGCGCTGGCGATCCTCTTTGTCTTCATTTACACCGCGATGGTAACATTTCTGGTGCTGCATCATCTCTTGCAGGTCTCTTCACACTGGATCATTCGTCCCAGCCGTCTGCTGCTGTACGCTGCTATCGCCCTGTATTTCTTCTTCAACATTAACCTGCTCAATGTATTGCTGACGTTGTACCTGTTGACCCTGCCCCTCCTGGTTCTGAGCTTCTGGCGGCTCCGCAATGCTCTCTGACGCCAACACTTCTTGTTGCAACGCCTGCCAGCACGAGGAGCAGTAGCCCGCCGCAACCAGATCGAGCGTCAGATTGTAAAAATGATAGTCCTCCTGAAGCTGTTCGCGGAGGTTGCCGAGCAACATCTCGTCCAGGTGAATCGTGTGGCGACAGCGGCGACATATCAGGTGATGATGGGAGTGACCCTGCGCCGCCTCATAGTGGGGTTGTTCGCCCGGGAGATGGCTTTCACGGATCAGGCCCAGCTTGCGCAAAAGCTCCAGGGTACGATAGATAGTCGAGAGACTCACATAAGGGTTGCGCTCTTGCACGCGTTCAGAGATCTGTTCTACGCTCAGGTGTTCGTTGGCTTCCTGAATGACGCTCAATATCATATGGCGTTGCGGCGTCAGTCGATAGCCTTGCTTGCGGAGCAGTTCGTTGCTCGCTCGGACGAAATGATGCATGGAGTAGCTCTTTTTCTCTTCTATGAATGGCACATAACCTGTACCCATATCCTAACATTGCACCTCATACGCGTCAACAAGGGATGGTTTTGCGGCTACCAATCGGAAGAAGTGGTCGTGGTCCTGGAGAATATGAAAGTATGGTACACTGGAAAGCGCTGGTAGGATTTAACCAGATAACCCGGTAACGCTTCATATTTCGTAATTTCCCGATACATCACATAGGAGTGCAAAAAGATGACATTATCCGGTTTCTGGCGTTCGATACTTGATCCAGAACGTGTGATGAGGGCTGAGATCAAGCACTGGCAGGGCAACGAATGGCAGCAGCGCGAGGAGCAGCTCACAATGGAGGAGCCATTGGAGGTGCGCGTAGATAACCAGAGCGTGGCCGTGATTATGCGCACTCCTGGCAACGATCACGAACTGGCGCTGGGTTTTCTCTTTAGCGAGGGCGTCATTCAGCACGCGGAAGATGTTGCCGCTGTCGAGATGGCGCATGACGACGAGGGGTTGCCGCTGGAAAACGTGGTCAATGTCGTTTTGCGTTCCCCCACGCAGGCGTGTGCTGTGCAGCCTCAGCCAGCAGCCTTTGAGCGGCACTTTACCGTTTCTTCTAGCTGTGGCCTCTGTGGGAAAAATAGCATCGCTGATCTGCTGGTTTCCACACCTCCATTGGAGATGGATTCCATGCATATCTCGGCCTCCACCCTGTATACATTGGCCGAGCAGTTGCGCACGGAGCAGCGAGTTTTTCAATATACTGGCGGCTTGCACGCAGCTGGCCTGTTTACCACAACCGGCGCTCTGGTCCTTTTGCGCGAGGATATCGGGCGACACAATGCCGTTGATAAACTGGTTGGGTATGGGCTGCTGCAAGGTCTGTATCCCTACAGCAATTTCGTGCTGCTGGTTAGTGGTCGCACCTCGTTTGAGATCCTGCAAAAAGCGCTGCTGGCACGCATCCCCTGTGTGGCGGCCATCTCCGCTCCCTCCAGTCTTGCAGTCGATCTGGCAGAAAAGAGCGGCATTACGTTGATCGGTTTCTTGCGCGATCAGAGCATGAACGTGTATACCCATCCCGAACGGGTCATCTCCTGAGCTGAAAAAAGCTCCCTTGCGAGCAGGGAGCCGCTACTGTATAATCGCCCTATGCAAAACGATACGATAGCAGCAATTGCCACCCCGCCAGGGGTTGGTGGCATTGGTGTTGTGCGGGTGAGTGGAGCCGAGGCGTTTAACCTGGTTGCGCCACTGCTGCAGCGTCCTGGGAAGCCGCAAGAAGTGCCTCCTATCCCGCCCTCACATATGCTCACCTACAGGCACATCATAGATCCCGTTACCCGGGATGTGCTGGATGAAATCCTGGTAGCCTTTATGCATGCCCCGCATAGCTATACCGCCGAAGATGTGGTAGAGATTCAGGGGCATGGAGGACCGCTGATTCTCAAGCGCATCTTGCGTGCGGTGCTGGCTCAGGGAGCGCGGATGGCGAATCCTGGCGAGTTTACGCTGCGTGCATTTCTCAACGGGCGCATGGATCTGGCCCAGGCCGAGGCGGTGATGGATCTGATTGGCGCTCAGACCGAGGCCGGGCAGCGATTGGCGATGCAGCAGTTACGGGGCCGCCTCTCCGAACAGGTTCAGACTGCGCGACAGGCCACGCTTGGCGTGATTGCACGCATAGAGGCCAGCATCGATTTCCCCGAAGACGACGTACCCACTCCTCAACCCGCAGAGCTGCGACCGCTGATTGCCATTGCCCAGAAACAGGTTGATCTGTTGCTGGCAGGCTCTGAGCAGGGGCGGCTCTATCGTCAAGGGTTGCGCACCGCCATTATCGGTCGTCCCAATGTCGGCAAATCCAGCCTGCTCAATGCCCTCCTGCGTACCGAACGCGCTATTGTGACTCCAGTAGCGGGAACGACTCGTGATACAGTTGAAGAGATTGCCAATTTGCGCGGTATCCCTCTCCATCTGATCGATACCGCTGGCATCACGCCTACAAACGATCCAGTGGAGCAAATCGGCGTTGAGCGTAGCCGCGCGGCTGCTGAGAGTGCCGATGTGGTTCTTCTCGTCTATGATGGTTCGGAGTCGCTGACTGAGCAGGACCGGAAGGTTTCTAGCGAATTGCAGGCGATGGGTTTTGGCGAACATGCAATCCTTGAGGCATCAGCGAATGATGCCTACCAGCATCGTAGACCCGTTGTGGCTGTTGTCAATAAAGCAGATCAGCCATTGTGCCTGGAGGTTGCGGAAATAGCTACAATGTGGCCGCAAGCAACGTTTGTGAAGACATCGACGCTAACTGGCGAAGGGCTGGCGACGCTGGAAGAGGCCATCGCCGATTTAGTCCTGGCTGGCAAAGTGTTGAGCAACGAAAGCGTTCTGGTCACCAATGTACGCCATCAAGAGGCGCTGCGACGGGCCTCCGAACATTTGCAGGCTTCTGTGATCTCACTTGAGCAGGGATTACCTTTAGATTTTGTCTCAATCGATTTACGTGTAGCCTATGATGCTCTAGGTGAGGTAACGGGGGAGACTGCCAGTGAAGATTTGCTCGACAAGATCTTTAGCGAATTTTGTATTGGAAAGTGAGGTACACATATGAGGCCACAGCCGCTGGGTACCCCGAAGAGGATCATGATTTTCGCCGTCCTGCTGGTTGTGATTATAGCGACAGGCATCTTTAGTTATTGGCTCGCCATTTCGCCCCAGGGACCACTCTCAACCGCGAAGGTCAGTACTCCCACCCATCCACGTGCAACTCCAACACCCAGCCCGACGCCCTCACCAACACCATCGCCGACCCCGACCCCTATTCCCTTGCCACCAGTCGTGAAGAATCCTGGCGATGTGAAGGGGATCGAAGGGAGTCCAGGCACCAATTATACTGGTATTTCCTGGGTGCGGTTGGGCTATCCGACCTGCGGCTGGGGCAAGTTGACGGGGGCGAACCTGCGCAATGCCGTTGATGACTATCACAAGCAGAATATTCGCGTCTTGCTCACCGTCTGTCAGGGACCGAACGATTCCCGGCTGATCGATCCTAAACGTCTCGCGGATGCAGCTCAAGGTCGGGCCGATGCGGTTCAATGCGGCAACGAAGAGATGAAGTATGATCCCAATGTCGCGTTTTTGTATATTCCTCCAGAGCGATTTGCGCAATTCTATGATCAATGCGAAAAGGCTATGCATAAAATACGGTCTGACATTCCGGTCTTATTAGGTTCTCTTGATCCACATGTCGGCGGTATTGATATTCAACCGCTCTATAATCAGGTTGGCTATCTCAATCAGATGCAGAGCGCGATGAACAGCACTGTCCATCCCGGCGGTAAGTGGGATTGGCACACACAGACGCTGGGCCTGATCGATAGCTGGCACAATGGCTGGAATGGCGGCTATGATCCAGGCGTCAACAGCCTCGCCGGGCTGTTTTCCTTCTGGGCGCAGCAGTTTGGCGTCGATCTGAATAGCGGGCAGCTTGGGAAACATTTGTGGGTGGTGGAAGGCACAGGCTGCTTTAAGGGTTGTGGTGTCGATCCATATAGCGGCTATCAGGTCGCCACGTCGCATATTCTTGCGCTGATTACCGATGTGCAGACCGCATCGCGCTATAATGTGCCGCTTTTCTATTTCAGCGGTCGAGATTTTGTGGATCAGGGGATTACCTGGCCGATTGGTGTGCTGGATATGAATGGCCATCCCAAACCACTGCGGCAGGATCTGAGCATGGGCGCACGCTCCTTAACCATGACTTGCGGTTCCCGGTCAGTTAATGTCGTCAACCAACTGGATTTGCTGGGAAAGATGTACCAGGGATGCTCATTACCTGGCAACTTTGCTAGTATACTGATGTCTTAGCTGGTTAACGTACCTGATGTCGTGGAAGATAGCAAGGGCATATGCGGATTTTGGAATAAAGGACTATCCATTACGGTTAAGGAAGTGACCTATGAACTTCATAAAGAAGCCCGCGACACTGATTGTGATTGCGGTACTGATTGTCGGCGCTGTGTTGGGCGTGCTGGCCTATCAGGTGACAGCTGGTGGACAACCGCTCACCAGTACAGCAACGCCGACGGCCCCGCCTATCAGTGCTGCGACATCCACTCCGGCAAAAACGACGCCAGGTTTGCCGCCTGTGCAAGATCCATCACAGATCCTGGGCATCCAGGGCGATCAAAGCAGTGCGTATCCCGGTATTTCCTGGGTACGACTGGGCTATCCCACCTGTGGCTGGGGAAGTTTGCGCGGAAAAGCGCTGAAAGATACCATCCAGGCATATCATAAGGCCGGGACGCGCGTTTTGTTGACGCTCTGCCAGCGCGGGAACAATGCCAGTCTGTTCGATGCCGCAACTTTTAAGGATGCGGCTCAGGGCCTTGCCGATGCCGTACAGTGTGGCAATGAGCAGATGAAGCAAGATGCCGCTGTTTCTTTTCTCTATATCCCTCCCGATAAGTTTGCTCGTTTCTACGCGATGTGTGAACAGGCTGTTCATGCTGTTCGGCCAGAAGTGCCGGTCCTGCTGGGTTCGCTCGATCCGCATGTTGGCGGCATTGACCATGATCCCCTGGTACAGCAGGCTCAGTATCTCGATGAGATGCAGAAGGCGATGAACAGCACGGTCGCTCCCGGCAAGAATTGGGATTGGCACACACAGACGCTGGGCCTGATCGATAGCTGGCACAACGGTTGGAATAGCGCGGGCTATCCCGATCCCAACGTGAACAGCCTTGCTGGCCTGTTCACCTTCTGGGCCGATCAGTTCCACGTCGATCTGAATAGCGGGCAGCTGGGGAAGCATCTGTGGGTGGTGGAAGGCACGGGCTGCTTTAAGGGCTGCGGCGTCGATGAAAATAGCGCCGCGCAGGTGGCAATTACACATACGCTGTCGCTGATCACTGATGTCCAGACGGCGACAAAATATAAGGTGCCATTTTTCTACTTTAGTGGCAAGGACTTTCAGGATCAGGGCGTCCATTGGCCCATCGGTATTCTCGACGATCAGGGGCATGCCAAGCCGATCCGCCAGGATTTATCAATGGGGTCGCGGTCACTGGTGCTCTCTTGCTCCTCTGGCAAAATAACGGTGATCGATCAGCTTCAACTGCTGGTGCGACTCTATGGCCGTTGTGCTTTGCCCTCCAACTACACTGATACGCTGACCGGTTAAGCGGCCTTTCACCTGCTTACATGAGGGCTGCCATCCCCTTCTCAAGGGAATGGCAGCCCTTCTTTATGGAAAAGTACTTCTGCTCTTGCCATTTTATGCGAAGAGCGATACAATACGTCTCCGTCGCCCTGGTGAGAGCGGTTGTCTGATGACGATTGTTGGACGGCAAGGTTTTTCCATTCATGCATTTGGATTTTTAAAATTTTTATAATTTTATAAAATTTCAAAAACTCGGAGGAAAACCTATTGACAACGAAGAGGGGCTGTGGCATAATACCGATGTCGCCGATACAGACGGGTGAAAAACTCCAGACGATGAACCTCTAAACAAGGTGAACCCTGAAGAAACAAGAACCCAGAGGCAATCTGTCCTTCCGAGGAAAATGAGTCGCTGGTTTCTATATCTGTCTCTAAGTGTTGGTGAGAAGCAGCAATAATGCTTCGTGGGAAAGATCTTTAACAACTGAAGAGTGGAATACCATACAGTAACTGGTGTCGAGATGTGAACGTCACATGCATACAACAGTTCCTGTCAAAACAAGAGTTTCTGCGAATAACAGCCAAGTACAATGTAACTTGAGTTGGATCGCAACTTGACATGCATTTTGTCCATCGTCCGCGTGATGATGGTCATGATAAACATTGGATGGCGAGTTTGATCCTGGCTCAGGATAAACGCTGGCGGCGTGCCTAACACATGCAAGTCGAACGCCCTACGCAAGTAGGGAGTGGCGGACGGGTGAGGAACACGTGGGTTATCTACCTCCGGGTGAGGAATACCGGCGAGAAATCGCCGACAATACCGCATACGCTTCGCAAGAAGCAAAGCTCTCGCAAGGGGGCGCCGGGAGATGAGCCTGCGGCTGATTAGCCAGTTGGTGGGGTAACGGCCTACCAAAGCGACGATC
>JAICIM010000649.1 GCA_025928885.1 Ktedonobacteraceae bacterium
AGCCAGATGTGCTATACTCAAAACTACTTCGATTGTTAGCAGAGAAGAGGTTTTTGTGTGAAACAGGAAACATTCTCCCCAGGCTCATTGGGGTTTGTGCGCGTGGCTGCCATCGCGCCGGCATTGCAGGTTGCCGATATTGATTACAACACTCAAAGTATTCTCGATGCCTTACAGCAGGCGGCTGCTCGCGGATGTCAGTTAGCCCTGTTTCCCGAACTGTGCATCACCGGCTACAGCAGCGCCGATCTGTTCTATCAAGAGTTGCTCCAGCAACAGGCCAGCGACGCGCTTCTCACCATCGCTCAGGCCACCGCTGACTACCAGATAGCCGCCGTAGTCGGCCTGCCTATGCAGATCGGTGGCAAGCTGTACAATTGCGCTGCATTTCTCAGCGACAACACCATACACGGCATCGTGCCGAAAACTTACCTGCCCAACACCAACGAATACTACGAGAAGCGCTGGTTTAGCTCATCCAGAGATTGTCCCGTCAACGAGATGCAGCTGGCCGGCAAAGCGATTCCCTTCGGCACCGATCTGCTCTTTGCCGCCAACAATATGCCCGGCTGCGTGCTCGGCATAGAGATCTGCGAGGATCTGTGGGCCGTACAGCCGCCCAGTGGCAGTATGGCGCTGGGCGGGGCGACGGTCATTTTGAACCCCTCGGCCAGCGATGAAATACTGGGCAAAGCAGGGTATCGGCGCTCGCTTGTGGAGATGCAGGCCGCCCGCTGTCTGGCCGCCTATCTCTATGCCGGGGCCGGACCGGGCGAATCAACGACGGACGTTGTGTTCTCCGGCCACGCATTTATCAATGAAAACGGACATATGCTGGCAGAAACAGAGCGTTTTCACTTTTCAACGCAAATAGCGGTTGCCGATATTGACGTGCAGCGCATGAATCACGAGCGCTTACGCAACAGCAGCTTCTCTTCTGGCCTGCCTGATATCTCCTATCGTACCGTTCAATTCACCCTCCCAACCGGAGCCAGCGCAGACCGGGACCATACCATTCTACGTACCGATCTTGCGCCGACCCCCTTTGTACCCGCCAATTACGCGGAACGGGCGCGGCACTGTCAGGAAATCTTTCACCTTCAATCGGTGGGGCTGGCAAAGCGGCTCAAGCATATCGGCCTGACGCATATCACGCTTGCAGTGTCCGGCGGCCTCGATTCCACACTGGCGCTACTGGTGGTACAACAGGCATTCGAGATGCTCTCGCTCAAGCCAGAGGGCATTGTGGCGATTACGATGCCCGGTTTCGGCACCTCGAATCGCACCCTGACCAACGTGACACAACTGGCCGAGTCGCTGCATATCCCTCTGCGTCAGATCCCCATTCGCGACGCCGTTACGTTGCATTTCCGTGATATCGGGCATGACCCTAACAAACATGATGTCACCTATGAAAATGCACAGGCAAGGGAGAGAACGCAAATTCTAATGGATATAGCGAATCAGGTGGGCGGCCTGGCCGTTGGAACCGGCGACCTCTCAGAGTCGGCCCTGGGCTGGTGTACATACAATGGCGATCAGATGTCCATGTACCACGTCAACATCGGGGTGCCTAAAACGCTGGTGCGCTACCTCATCGAATGGTGCGCTGATAGCGTGTATAGCGGCAAAACCGCTGAGGTACTGCGCGACATCATTGCCACGCCGATCAGTCCCGAGTTGTTGCCGTTGGGGGAGAATGAGGTGCTGGTGCAGGAAACGGAGACAACCATCGGGCCGTACGTGCTGCACGATTTCTTCCTCTTTTATGCGGTCCGTCACGCCTTTTCGCCACGCAAAATCTTCTGGCTGGCTCGTCAGGTCTTCAAAGGCCATTACGAGCCAACCGAAATTCTGCGCTGGCTACAGACGTTCTATCAGCGCTTCTTTGCCGCCCAATTCAAGCGCTCGGCGATGCCTGACGGCCCCAAAGTGGGATCGGTTGCGCTCTCGCCCAGAGGAGATTGGCGCATGCCCAGCGATGCCAGCAGCGCCCTCTGGCTCCAGGATCTTGAGGCCGTCAAGCGTGATCTGGAGGAATCCTCCTCAGCTGGCTAACTGTTTTTCTTTTCGCCATAGGAGACGCGCGGGATGCGTGCGGTCTCCATAACCTGAGACGCCGTGAGCTTACCTCTGGCGTCTCGCCATTCGTAATCCATCAAAGAGAGCAGCGCCTCCACCAGTGAACTATAGCGCTGCACTTCATATTTCACGTTGTTCTGTTGCCCGGACCTGATTGCGGCATCCTCCAGGCTAGCCGCGACGCTACGCACCACAAAGAGCTTTGTGCGATCGTCGTTCTGAATATGAATATAGGAGCGCCACGCGTCATCAATCGTCAACGTTTCGCCGCGTTCCAGGCGCATCATAATCTCGTCAATTTGCATACCGAATACCTCCCTCATGCTGACACTTTTCCCAAATTATACCTGAGATTGCAGCAATGTCGCAATCAGGAATGATCCTGACCGCTTGAACATGTATACTGTGAAGAACGAACGAGTCCCGCATCAATAGCGTCCGCCAGCGCTTTCTATGCAACCAACCATCAGAGGAGGAAACAATGGCAAAAGAAGAGCTTTTACAACAGTTTGCCGCAGCCTACGAACAACTCATTGTCACGGCGTCGCAGGCGGTCCAACACGGCATCACCAATCAGCCAGATGGATTGGGTCCGCGCGAGACTGTGGCGCATGTGGCAGGCTGGGAAATAATGGCTACCGTGCGCATCCCTGCCGTTATTGCGGGAATGCCGCCCATCAAGTATCTCAATGAAACCCAGGGAACGGTGATGGATAACGCCCTCAACGCCGCGTTTGCCGCGCTCATTGGAGAGCAACCGCTTGAGCCGTTGTCCGCACTGTTGCGTCAGGCATATCAGCGCGTCCTTGAACTGCTCAAGCCATTGGACGACGCCCACTTTCAGCCCGGCCAATTCATCTACGAGCACATACGAGAATCGATCGAGCATTGCCAGGGCCATATGGAGCTGCTCACCGCCGCTTCTGCATAAAAGCACCCCCTGTGTGATGGTTGCGCAGTTATGAAATGGAATAATTTTATAATTGCGCAACCATCACACGATTTATCTCATCTCAATACACATGTTGTATATGCGCCAGATACTCCTTGCGGTTAAGGGGATTATAATCCATGCGTTCTCTGCTGGGGAATGGCCCCTCCATTTTGAGAAAGCCGGATGGTTGCGCTACAAACACGCCCTCGCCCTCCGTAAACGCTGGCAGCTCTCGCCTGAACGCCTCCGTCGTGGCAACGGGCAGCACGCCCTTCAACGTGAAGGTAGCGCTCTGCAATACCGGCTGCTCATAGACCGCACGCAGGGACGATAGCTTGAACATGGCGGTGCTCATCGCGCTGAGAGGGGCTATCAGTTCAAACTGATTGATCGGCTCATAGACATTAGTGCCTGCCTGCTCAAGCGCCGCCATAAGGACCAGCGGGGTCAGATTGCGAAAATCGCTGGCTACCGTTACGGGGCTGGCATAGCCGGTCTGGTACAGCGTGACGGCAATATCGGTAACCTCCCAGCCATACAGGCCCTGAGCCAGCGTCGCCCGCGCCACCTCCTCGATGGCGCGATAAAACGCCAGCGGCAGAGCGCCCGGCGTGTACGTATACGTCACACCGCTTCCCGTAGCTCCCGGCTCGACCCGAAAACCGACTGTCCCCACAAACGGATTGCCGGGCGCACCCATGAATTCGATGGCCTGGCCGCTGGCCTCGGGCTTTTCGATGCAGACAATGCCGGTCTCAGAGAAGGACACATCCAGGCCGTACTTTTCCTTGAGCATGCTCTCAATCACCTCTTTCTGTACCTCGCCAAAAAGGCGCAGATAGATGGTCTGATGCACATCATCCTTGACGACCGCGATCAGCGGGTCCTCCTCA
>JAICIM010000579.1 GCA_025928885.1 Ktedonobacteraceae bacterium
GCACCATTCGTCCATTTCATGCTGCCGCTTTGTCCGATGAAGCGCCAGTCGCTCTCCCAGGTCGTCGGGAAGCCCTCAGCACACCAGCTGCCACGATAGGTATAGATCAGGCCGTTGTTCATCTCAAACGTGGCAACCGCCGAAGCGCCATGATCGTACCATGAACCGGCAGGGTTCCACTCTTTACAATAGACCGCCACAGGATCGGCCCCACTGAGGAAGCGAGCCGCATCGAAGGTGTGAATAGCCATATCGAGAAGGAGAACATGCTCCATATGGTCGCGAAATCCGCCAAAATGCGCCCCAATATAGAAATCACTGTTGATCGTGGTCAGCGGCCCAATCGCTCCTGATTGCAGAAATGCTCTGGCACGACGCACGCCCGGCTCAAAACGGCGATTCTGGATGACCGCAAACAGCTTCCCGGCCTTGTGAGCTGCCTCAATTAGCATCCGCGCATCCTCCATTGAATCGGCCAGCGGCTTCTCACCCAGCACATGGCAGCTATGCTCAAAAGCAGTCAACGTCACGCTGGTATGCGCTTCGGGGATCGTGCAATTAAAGACGGCATCGGGCGAGGTACGCGCAAGCACAGAGGCCAGATAGCTATCAATGGCCGCACTCTCCAGATGATATTCGGCGGCCCTCTTCCTGGCCGCCTCCTCAATCACATCCACCAGACCAACGATTTCCAGGTCGGGCGTCTGGCTGGCAGCATCAAGCCAGGCGCGGCTCATTCCACCACAACCAACCATAACTGCGCGGATTTGCTTCTTGTGTTGCATTCTGCATCCTTCCAGGATATGTGTAAGAGATCGAGCATGCTAAGCATGCATAGAAACGAGAGAAAATAACCTATTTTGCCGTCCAACCGCCATCGATCACCAGCGCCGAACCAGTGACAAACGCGGCCTCATCGGAGGCGAGATACAGGGCAGCCGACGCTATCTCATCCGGGCGGCCCATCCGTCCGATTGGCTGACGAGCATGGAGTTGCTGACGCATCTCATCTTTGGTATCAGGGAAGTTACGCGCGAGAAAACCCTCCACAAACGGCGTATGCACCGTTCCAGGGCAGATAGCATTGGCACGGATACCCTGACCCACAAAATCAATCGCAATCGAGCGCGTCATGCTAATCACCGCCCCTTTGCTGGTACCATAAGGAAAGCGTCGATCAACTGCGATCATGCCTGCGACCGAGGCAATATTGACCAGAACGCCGCCCTGTGGCTGTTGCGCCAGCATATGAACCAGTGCGTACTTGGAGCAGAGAAAGACTCCGCCAGCATTGACGCCCATGACCCGTTGCCAGTCTTCCAGGCTCGTCTCCAAAATATTGCCAACATGACTGACCCCGGCGTTATTGACGAGAATATCCAGGCGTCCATGATCCTGCACCACCTGCTCAAACGTGCTGCGCACCTGCTCCTCATCGGCCACGTTAAGGCTAACAGCAAACGCAGTGCCTTCCTGAGACTGGATCTCGCCCACAACCTGATTGGCAGCCTCAAGGTTGATATCCGCGATCAGCACCCGCGCTCCCTGTCTGGCATAGAGCAGTGCTATCTCGCGGCCAATCCCCGACCCGGCCCCCGTGATGAGCGCAACTTTATTATCCAACCTGAACATCTTTGCCCTTTCTCATCATGAGCGAAGGACACCCGAGGCGGGGTGTCCTCCATTATCCAGAAACCGATAGATTGTCAAGTGAGCTTAGCTCTTCTGCACCCTCAATTTCTGGAGCGAATATACGAGGTGATGTACTTATAGTATATGATATTTTCTGATTTTCGTCGTTTAGTCTTCCTTCAAGAACAACTCGATGACCGGGACAAGCACGTCTGGACGCTGGATCGGCAATTTCAGGGTCAGTGTGTTACTCTTATCTGTGGTCATACGTATTTCGGAGGCATCGTTGAGGAGTTGCGCATACTCCACACGGTCGGCCAGCCCATCGAGGTGAAGATCGATCATCGGCCAGGCAAATACATGCAGGTAGAGCCGATTCCCGCGCTGTGTCAAGCGACAATCGGGAGGAGGCGTAAAATCGCTCTGGGTCGCGCCATAAATGGAGCGATTATGCAAACGCATCCATTCGCCGATAGCATCCAGCGTTGCCACCGCCCGCGCATCAAACTCGCCCCGCGCGGTTGGACCAACATTCAGGAGCAGATTGCCGCCTTTGGAAACGGAGTCAACGAGCATGCGCACGAGCAGATCGGGCGACTTCCAATCGAGGTTATCGCGATCATAGCCCCAACTGCCATTGAGCGTCTGGCACGCCTCCCACGTTACCGGCTTCCCATCGACCTGTACCCAGTTGCGCGGCTGCACCTGCTCAGGCGTCTGAAAATCGCCACCCACCTCTGTACGATTATTGATCAGGATGTTGGGCTGTAGCTCATGTACCATCTGCACAAGCTGCTCAGACTGCCAATCCTCTTTGCCTTTCCCTTTCGACCAGCCCCAATCCATCTGTGAATACGAGAAGTCGAACCAGAGAATATCAATAGTGCCGTAATTGGTCAACAGGTCGCGCACCTGTCCACACAGATACTCGGCATATTTGCGCACATCGCGCCCACCGGCCTGCTCACGAAACGCAAGATCCTCACGCTGCGGATGTAGCCCATCGATGGGGAATTCGGGATGATGCCAGTCGATCAGCGAATGGTAAAAGCCGATCTTCAACCCTTCCGCGCGAAACGCCTCTACCCAGGGGCGAAGCAGGTCGCGGCCAGCCGGCGTATTTGGAGCTTTATAATCAGTCAGCTGTGAATCCCAGAGACAAAAGCCCTCATGATGCTTCGTGGTCAACACAGCATAGCGCATACCAGCTCGTTTCGCCGTACGCGCCCAGGCTTTGGGATCATAGAGATCGGGATCAAAATATTTGAAATAGCGCTGGTAATGTTCATCCGTCAGCATTTCGCGATTCTTCACCCATTCGTGTCTCGCCGGCAAGGCATAGAGACCCCAATGGACGAAAAGACCAAAACGGTCATGAACGAACCAGTCACGCCGCTGCTCTGCCGCCTGTAGACGCTGTTCCTGTACCATTTTCACTGCCTTTCAGAAAAGAAACAAACCAACAATCGAGAGGTGTTACACCTGACGCCAGATCTCCCCAGCAGGGAACGCATACGCACTGAGCGTCTCAGGGAGCATTTTCACGCTATATCCAGGGGCGAGAGGGGCCTTATAGTGACCATCCTCAATGACAACTGGATCGAAAAAATGCTCATGAAGATGCGCTGAATATTCCAGCATACGATCTTCAAGCGAGCCACTCACGCAAATGTAATCAAAAATGGAGAGATGCTGGACGTACTCACAAAGCCCGACGCCGCCTGCATGTGGGCAAACAGGCACGCCAAATTTGGCCGCCATCAACAGAATTGCCAGTATCTCATTCACACCACCCACGCGACAGGCATCGATCTGGCAAAAATGCATAGCATTGGCCTGGAAGAGCTGTTTGAAAATAACGCGATTCTGGACATGCTCACCGGTTGCCACTTTAATCGGTGCGATGGCACGCGCGATCGTGGCATGGCCCAGCACGTCATCAGGGCTGGTCGGCTCCTCAATCCACCAGGGACGATAGGGAGCCAGCGCCTGCATATGCGCAATGGCCTCGTTGACATCCCAGACCTGATTGGCATCAACCATCAATTTGCAGTCAGGACCGATCTCTTCACGCATGATCCGTATGCGCCGAAGGTCATCCTGCAAACTGGCCCCGACTTTCAACTTAAACTGCGTCCAACCTCTGGCTATGGCTTCGCGACAAAGAGTGCGCAGTTGCTCATCGCTGTAGCCCAGCCAGCCGGCAGAGGTGGTATAGGCAGGATAACCCTTTTGCAGTATCTCGGCCTCGCGCTGCGCTTTCGTCGCTACATTGCGCCGTAACAGCTCTAGCGCCTCCTCGGGCGTGAGGGCATCGGTGATGTAACGAAAATCGATGCAGGCGACCAGTTGTTCAGGAGACATATCGGCCAGCAACTTCCAGACCGGCTTGCCTTCGACACGCGCATAGAGATCCCAGAGCGCATTCACGACAGCCGCAGTTGCCAGATGAATAACTCCCTTTTCCGGTCCAATCCAACGCAACTGGCTCTCACTGGTTAACGAGCGCCAGAAAGCCGCCATATTCGTTGTGATAGATTCCAGCGTTCGCCCGACAAGCAGAGGAGCAAGCGCCCGAATAGCGGCCACACAGACCTCCGTCCCACGACCAATCGTAAACGTCAAACCATACCCCTCATGAGAGCTATCGGTTTGCAGGATCACATAGGCCGCTGAGTAATCAGGATCAGGATGCATGGCATCTGAGCCGGCAAATGTACGCGACGTGGGGAAGCGCACATCATAGGTCACCAGGTTGGTAATAGTAATAGTCATACAGTTCTTCCCTATTTCCCATGACCAATCAGACTAATCGCGTCACTTCATTCAGAAATAAATACAATTCATTTTTTGATTGTAACATAGAAACGGATCAAAAAACAATCTCTCTGCACATAGAAATAACTCTTTTAAGCAAGCAATGGCACAATTATTTTCTCTCTGAAGAGAGGAAATCGTCATCATAA
>JAICIM010000439.1 GCA_025928885.1 Ktedonobacteraceae bacterium
CACCAGATCCTGCACATAGCGCTCAAAGGCCGCCCAGGATGGTAGGATTTCGGGCATCCCGCTGCGTGGGAAACGCTTCCAGACGACGCTGCGATACGATTTGAGGCCGGTCATACGCTTATACCAGAAAGGGGAATTTGAGGAGAGCGCCAGCAAATGGGGCAACCAGGTGCGCACTTGATTGAAGACCTTGATCAGTAATTCTTTATCGTCCAGCCCCACATGCACGTGCAAGCCAAAGATCAACACCGAGCGGCCAACGTCCTGATATTCTTCTTCCAGTTCTTGATAGCGCGGATGGTCCGTCCTGGGCTGCTCCCACCACAACGCGCCCGGGCTGGTCCCCGCGCTTACCAGGGCCAACCCCTCTTCCAGGGCCAGACGAGAGAGCAGCGTACGTGCGTTGCACAATTCGGCACGCGCGGCGGTAATATCTGGCATCACATCAGAGATAAACTCAATGGTTGGCTGCAACATCTCCGGCTTAATCTTTTCTCCAAAGTGGGGAATGCCCTTCTGCAATACACCGGGTACATAGACACAAAGTTGCCCCGTTTGCGCATCAACTAGCTGAAATTCCTCCTCAATACCAAGCGTAAAACGAGTTGCCATCACTGAAACTCCTTCCCAAATAGCTGGAGTTCTACCCACCAATCATAGTCTGAGTATAACATGAAAAAACGCATTACGAACGCTTCAGCATGAAGATCACGCAACCCACTTTGACAGACAAAAATGCTTCTGCTCTTCTATCCTCCCTCTCTGCTCACAAAAAAGGAACTGCCCACAGCCACAATCAGCTTACCCCATCAAACACGCAATAAATGAACTATATTGATACAAATTAATATATTTTACTATAATCAGCATAACAGATCAGAGCCACGCTTGACCAGTTGCCGGGGGTATTTTTTGGCAGGACGGACTTCTATGTTCAGTGCAAATAGCCCGGTCCGCGCTTCCGGTCAGGTGAGCGTGTACGCAAACAAAGCGAAATGATATAATAGTTTCAACCGCAGATATCTTTTCAGGGAACCTCTCTGATTGCCATACAGGCAAAGAGTTCCCGCCTGCGACCTTAGCAAGCATCTTTCTCTATGCCTCGCTATTCAGGAAGGAAATAACGTGCATCATTTTCTTGTTATCTTTGAAAAATGTGCTGAGCACTACGGCGCTTCTGCTCCCGATTTGCCAGGATGCGTGGCGATAGGAGACACGTTAAAGGAAGTTAAACAGGCGATGCGCGAGGCCATTGAGATGCACATACAGGGCATGATTGAGGATAACCAACCAATTCCTCCTCCACAATCTACGGCCTGTTACATGGACATACCCGTACCGAACGCTTGATCCACAAGCCTCTGCTGTTTCGGGACACATTCCTCATATCGCTGGCATAATCATACGTTTTGACGTTTCAATCTGGCACCTGGATGCACAAGGCTTGCAGGCATCTGGCACAGACAACAAAGCACTGCTCTGGAGGGTTCATGAGTCGATTTTTGGAGGCTCTGGCCCATCGTGTACTGATCTACGATGGGGCTATGGGTACAAACATACAACGTTATCAACCAACCGCCGAAGATTACGGCGGTCAGGCAACCGAGGGCTGCAACGAATATCTCGTACTCACCAAACCCTCGATCATCGAAGAGATACATGCCGGTTTCATGGAAGTGGGCTGCGATGTGCTGGAAACCGATTCGTTTACCGCCAGCCGCCTCAAGCTCGATGAGTACGGCCTGGGCCATCTCACTCGCGAGGTCAATCTTGCAGCCGCACAACTGGCCCGTAGCGTCGCCGACCGCTTCAGCACGCCCGAGCATCCCCGCTTCGTCGCCGGCTCTATTGGCCCGACCGGGATGCTGCCCTCATCCGACGATCCCCTGCTGAGCAATATCACTTACCAGCAACTCGTCGATATCTTTTGTGAGCAGGCAGGCTTTTTGTTAGAAGGTGGCGTCGATGTACTCCTGATCGAGACCAGCCAGGATATCTTGGAGGTTCGCGCCGCCATCACCGGCCTCCGTCGCGCCATGCAGCAGGTCGGGCGCACCGTCCCCATTCAGGCTCAGGTCTCGCTCGATACCAGCGGGCGCATGCTGCTCGGCACCGATATCGCTGCCGTAATGACGACGCTGGCCGGTTTGCGCGTCGATATCATCGGCCTCAACTGCTCAACCGGCCCCGAACATATGCGCGAACCGGTACGCTTCCTGGCGGAAAACTGTCCGCTGCCGATCTCGACTATCCCAAATGCCGGTATTCCCCTCAATGTGAACGGGCAGGCCGTCTATCCAATGGAGCCGGAGCCAATGGCAGCCGCTTTGCGCGACTTCATCACCGAATTCGGCGTCAACATCATCGGCGGCTGCTGTGGCAGCAGTCACGAGCATCTACGCGCCATCGTCAATGCCTGTCGCACGGCTCCCCGTCAGCCGCGACCCATTGCCGACAACAATATAGAACAGAAAGATTTCCGGCTCATCACGCCTCCCTTCGCCTCCAGTGCTATTCGCGCCGTCGCGCTGCAACAAGACCCGGCCCCGCTGCTGATCGGCGAACGCGTCAATTCGACTGGCAGCCGCAAAGCGAAGAAAGCGCTGCTAGCCGACGACTACGACGTACTGCTTGCCATCGCCCGCGAACAGGTAGAGGGCGGCGCTCACGTCCTCGATGTCCAGGTGGCAATGACCGAACGCACCGACGAAGCAGAACAGATGTCGCTGCTCACCAAAAAGCTCTCAATGGGCATTGAGGCTCCACTGGTGATCGACTCGACCGAAGCAGGCGTAATGAAGGCCGCGCTGGAGATCGCGCCGGGACGCTGCATTCTGAACTCCGTCAATATGGAATCTGGTCGCAAGCGCATCGATGATGTGCTGCCCCTCGCAATAGAACATGGATCAGCCGTCGTCGCGCTAACCATCGACGAGCGTGGCATGGCCCGCACCATCGAGCGCAAAGTCGAGATTGCCCACGCCATCTACGATCTCTGCGTCAACGAATATGGCCTGCCCCCCAACGCCCTGATCTTCGATCCGCTGACCCTGCCAATCACGACCGGACAGGAAGAGGAGCAGAATGCCGCCATTGAGACGCTGGAAGCGATTAAACGCATCAAGCAGGAGTTGCCGGGCGTCATGACGCTACTGGGCGTCAGCAATCTCTCGTTTGGCCTCAAGATGCATGCACGCGCCGTCCTCAACAGTGTCTTCCTGTTCCACGCGATCAAGGCCGGACTCGATATGGCGATTGTCAATCCGACACATATCACACCTTACGCCGAAATCGAGGCCGAACCGCGTCAACTGGCCGAAGACCTGATCTTCAACCAACCCGACGCGCTGCCTCGCTACATCGCCTACTTCGAGGCGCATGGTCCCCAAAAAGACGATAGCAACGCCAAAGTCGATCCGACCGAGGGCATGAGCGTTGCCGAGCGCATCCACTGGCAAGTCCTCCATCGCCGCAAAGAGGGGATCGAGGCGCTGATCGATCAGGTCATCGAGGAGCGCGTCGCCGTTCCCAATACCGTACGCAACGATGCCGCCGTCGATGTCCTCAACACCGTGCTACTCCCCGCGATGAAAGATGTCGGCGACCGCTTCGGCGCTGGCGAGTTGATCCTGCCGTTCGTGCTGCAATCCGCCGAGGTGATGAAACGCGCTGTTGCCCATCTGGAGAACTATCTGGAGAAGAAAGAGGGCTACACAAAGGGCAAAGTAGTGCTGGCTACGGTCTTTGGCGATGTGCATGATATCGGCAAAAATCTGGTCAACACCATTCTAAGCAACAACGGCTACACCGTCTACGATCTCGGCAAGCAGGTGCCGCTCAACACCATTCTCGACAAAGCCATTGAGGTCAAAGCCGACGCCATCGGCCTCTCAGCTCTACTCGTGAGTACCTCCAAGCAGATGCCGCTTTGTGTCAAAGAACTGCATAAGCGCGGTCTGAGCTTCCCGGTCATCATCGGTGGCGCGGCCATTAACCGCTCGTTTGGTCGCCGCATCCTCTTTGTCGATGAGCAGACAAGCGAAGCCACGCCGCAGCCCTACGATTCCGGCGTCTTCTATGCCCGCGATGCCTTCGAGGGTCTCGATATCGTCGATAAGCTGACCAGCGGCGATCAGGAGCGAACCTCGTTTGTCGCAAAGATCAAACAAGACGCCCTGAACGAGCGCATGCGCAAAGCCAAACGTCAGGTCGAGGATGCCACTTCAGCGGATGTTGATATGCAGACGCCCTCTGCCAGCATCAAACCGGCAGAGTTCATCCCGCAGCCGCCCTTCTGGGGACCACGCGTGCTGGATCGCATCGGCCTTGAGGATGTCGCAGCCTGCATGGACCTGAACACTTTGTACCGCCTGCACTGGGGCGTCAAGGCGCACGGAGCCGAATTTGATCGCCTGATTGCCGAAGAGTTCCGACCGCGCATGGAGCGGATGTTGCGCGAGGCACGCCAGCAGCGCTATCTCCAGCCGCGCGTCGTCTACGGCTACTTCCCCTGCCAATCCAGCGGCAATGAACTGATCGTTTACGATTATCAACAGTGGCAGCAGGCCGGGACGATGCGTGAGGTAACGCGCTTTGGCTTCCCACGCCAGCGCGAACGCGAGCGGCTCTGTCTGGCCGACTACTTTGCTTCGGTACAGAGCGGCAAGATGGATGTCGTCGCCTTGCAGGTTGTCACGATGGGGAGCGCTCCCGGTGGCGTGATTCATCGCTTGCAGCAGGAGGGCAACTACTCAGAGTCGTACTTTGTGCATGGCCTCTCCGTTGAAATGGCCGAGTCGCTGGCCGAATATACCAATCGCCTTGTCCGCCGCGATCTTGGCATTGCAGAGCCACGCGGTCGCCGCTATAGCTGGGGCTATGCCGCTATTCCTGAGTTGGCGGACCATGAAAAGGTCTTCCAACTGCTCCCGGCCAGCAGCATGATCGGCGTCGATCTGACAGAAGGCTTCCAACTCGTGCCTGAGCAATCGACCGCCGCGATAGTCGTTCACCATCAGCAATCGGTCTACTTCGCCGTTCGCGCACCCGATGCCGAAGCAGCCGCCGTTTGATACGGGGTGGTAACGATGTAGCCACAAAATCTTCGGGGAAAATACACCACCATTGCTGTATTTCCCCGATTTGTACGGGCGTGATAAATCATGCCCGTACAAATCTCCCACCCATTAGATGAATTTTTCTAGTTTAATGTGGGTAATACATCAATTATTTGCATAAAACAAAGAGGAAAAACCACTCTGTCATCTCTCGGCCACATATGATATAATCATCAGGAAAACTACCACGAAAATCTGGATATCTTCGGAGTAAATGGTGAACCATTACTTGCATCCTCAGTATTGTACCTGTCTCTGCGTACACAGCGGCAGCCTGTAGCTCAGCCCTCTGTGTACGTAAAAGCATGCCCTCCAATCTACCCGGCTTTCCTGCTATTGCGCATGCCTCCGTCTGAGCTACCCCATTTCGTCAATTATGCATGCTATAAGAAGAGGATCATTGCTGTCCTCTTGACATGCCTGCTGGCACTCGCAATAATACCAGTTATGGAGGAAAAAAGCTGATGGCTACGGTTTCGACAAAACCCATTTACCTGTACAATACACTCACCAGAAATAAAGAACGCTTCGAGCCGCTCAATCCGCCCCGCGTGGGCATCTATTCCTGCGGCCCGACCGTCTACAAAGATATTCATATCGGCAATTTTCGTACGTTTATGATGACCGACTGGCTGCGGCGCACCCTGGAATACAACGGCTACGATGTCTTTCTGGTCCGCAATATTACCGACGTTGGACATCTGCAAAACGATACCGAGGAGAGCGGTGAGGACAAGATGGAGCACGAGGCCCGCCGCACTGGACGCTCGGCCTACGAAATCGCCGCCTACTACACGGCCCAGTACGAGCGCGACGCCGCCGAACTGAACATCCTGCCGCCACATCTCGCGCCCAAAGCAACCGA
>JAICIM010000210.1 GCA_025928885.1 Ktedonobacteraceae bacterium
CTGGTCGTCGGCGCCTTCCTCTCCATGTTTGGCCGACAGATGCTAACGGTCGCGATTGGCTGGGAATTGTACGAGCGCACCAGCTCTGCCCTGGCGCTGGGCGGTGTTGGCCTGGCTCAAGTGATCCCCTTAATCGCTCTCTTCTTGCCCGCTGGCTACATCGCTGATCGTTACAATCGCAAGCAGGTCGTGATCGCCTCTCAGGTGGTGCTGGTCCTGGCTGCGCTGACACTGACCATGCTCTCTTACCTGCACGGCTCGCTCTTCCTGATCTACGCCTCTCTAGCTGTAATGGGAGGTGCGCAATCGTTCAGCGGTCCCGCCAGTTCTGCCCTCGTCGCTCAGGCGGTGCCGGAATACGCCTATGAGAACGCCACTACGTGGAGAAGCAGCGTCGCGCAACTCTCATCGGTGATTGGTCCGGCAGCAGGCGGCTTCCTGATCGGCCTCCTGCACGGCGCGACATTTGTCTATGCGCTCAGCGGCCTCACCTCAGTTGTTTTTGTCCTGCTCCTGACGCAAATGCGAGTCAACCACCGTCCCCAACGACGTGCCGCCAATCAGAAAACGCTCGGCTCGCTCGTGGAAGGGATTCGTTTTCTTGGCAGAACACAGGTCATGCTGGCGGCGATTACGCTCGATCTGTTTGCGGTGCTGCTTGGTGGCGCGACGGCGCTCCTGCCTATTTTTGCACGCGATATCCTGCACGTCGGCCCGATCGGGCTGGGATGGCTGCAAGCTGCTGATTCACTAGGCGCGGTCTGTATGGCGCTGCTCCTGGCTCATCGTCCCCCATTTCAACACGCCGGACGCGCCCTGCTGCTGGCGGTGGCCGGCTTTGGCCTGGCGACGATCGTTTTTGGCCTCTCACACTGGTTCTGGCTCTCGCTGCCGATGCTCTTCCTGCTTGGTGCTTGCGATAACATCAGCGTGGTCATTCGCTCCACTCTGCTCCTCGTGCGTACGCCCGATGAGATGCGCGGGCGCGTGGGAGCGGTCAGTTCTCTTTTTATCGGCACCTCGAACCAGCTAGGCGGTTTTGAGTCCGGTCTGGTCGCGCAACTCTTTGGCCCACTTGTCTCGGTCGTCGCAGGAGGGATCGGCACCATCCTCGTAGTCGCGCTTATCGCCTGGCGCTGGCCGGAAATGCGCCGTCTGGGGAGATTGCGCGAAACCTCACAAGATGCATAATGCTGTTGTGGGGTTATTTCAGGCAATCCTGGTGAGACTTTCTTTTGCTAACCAGAGAGCAATTGCTGTTGGGAAAGAAAAACTCTTGCAAGCAGAACTATCGAAAAATACTGAGGCGGATAACACATACATCATTTCACGCAGATAGTCAACATTTTATTTGTAAGTATGTTATACTTTCTATCGATGTTATAGTCGAAAAGCTATTCACCTATTTCAGGTGATGAGTGTCGCTTACTCCTCAGCATGATAGGTTGTTGTTTGCTCAGGTTGAAAAAGGAGGCAGCGCTTGGAAGCCAGTCACATATCCCCACACCAGCAGGATATACAGGTGCCATTAGATCATTTCACTTCCCTATTTTTTCAAACTACCCACGATGCCGTCATCGTGCGTGATTTCAACGATCAACGCATCTATTTATGGAATGACGAGGCAGAAAAACTCTATGGCAAAAGTTCGCAGGAAGCAATTGGACAAAATTACGTCCACCTGTTACAGCCGCAGGTACTTATGGGTCAGTTAGACAATGAAGAGGTTTTAAATGAAAAGGGCCAATGGCAGGGGGAATTACGTCAGCGCTATGGCGACGATCAGGAGGTTCTCGTACATAGTCGTCAGACACTTATTTATGAACCTGACGGTAAGCGCTCTCTCGTGCTTGAAGTGAATCAAGATATAACGGAAAGTAATCGAGTAGCACAGGAGAATAAAGAATATATCCAATTAACAAGCGCCGCCAACGATCTTGGCATCTGGTTCTGGAACCTTGCCAATCAGTCCGATCTCGTCACCAACTACCGCACCACGCCTGCTATAGTGCCACCGGGGCTGCCGGTCGATGCCGTCAGCTATAAAAATATTATTCACCCCGACGATTGGCAATCCAGCGTTGATGCCGCCAATCAGGCGCTGCACACCCACACCAATTATACAAAAGAGGTGCGCGTGCTGGAGCCAGATGGACAACACTGGCTGTTAATCCGTGGTCATCCAATCTACGATGAGCAGGGACAACCGCTACGCATGCTGGGAGTTGCTCTCGATATTACAGAGCGGAAAGAGGCCGAAGAGTTATTGCAAGCCAGCAATGAGCGCATCAGTTCGCTGCTGGAGAGTATCTCCGACGCGGTGGTGCAGATGGATGCACAATGGAGCTTCACCTATGTCAATGCACGAGCAATTCAGCTCCTGGGGCGAGCCAAAAACGACATACTGGGGAAGCCGCTATGGGATGTCTATCCGTATATTCCTGGTTCTATCTTTGAAACAAATTTACAGCAAGCAATGCAGAGCAGACAGGCAATGCATTTTGAGACGTATGATCCAATTGCTCAACGCTGGTTTGTTATCCATGCCTATCCATCTCCCAATGGCCTTGCATTGCACTTTAACGATATTACCGAATGGAAGCAGGTAGAGGGAACGCTTCAGGCCAATCAGACGAAGCTCCAACGGCTGGTTGAGGCGAATATCGTTGGCATTATTGTCACGACGATGGCAGGGCAGATTCTCGAAGCAAACGACATTTTTCTTTCACTGGTGGGATATACCCGCGAAGAATTGCTGGCCGGCCAACTCTCCTGGCGAGCCATGACGCCACCTGAATACCTTCCAGTCCATGAGCAGGCCATACAAGAACTACGTGAACAGGGAGCCTGCAAACCATTTGAGAAAGCCTATATCACAAAAGAGGGCAAGCGGGTGCCGGTGCTGCTGATCGGCGTTCGCCTGGAAGAGACCTCCGATCGCTGCCTCTTTTTCGTGCTGGATATGGCGGAACAAAAAGATCTGGAGAAGCAGCGCGAACTGCTGGTGGGCGTCATCGGCCACGAACTGCGCACTCCACTGACAGCCATCAAAGGGAATCTGCAACTGGCCCAGCGCCGCTTCCATCGCTATATTGAGGGCCATCAAAATCAACCGACAAAAGATTCGTCTTCGCTCGCCAAAATCGAGACCTCGTTAGAGCAAGCTCATCGCCAGATTCGTGTGCAGGAGCGCCTGATTAACGACCTGCTGGAAAGCACACGCATCGCCGATGGAACGTTAACGATCGCGCTGCAACCCTGCGACCTTCTCAGCGTCATCCATGACACGGTGGAAGATATGCGCTTTACTCGTCCCGAGCGAGAACTGCTGCTGGATTTGCCCGCCGAGGAAACCGTCTCGATTAACGCCGATGCCGACCGGATCGGACAGGTACTCGCGAACTATATCTTAAACGCTTTCAAGTATTCGCCCGAAGAGACGCCGGTCAAAATTGGCATGAATATCGAGGAGCAAGAGGTGCGCGTATGGGTACAGGATTATGGTCCGGGTATTCCCCTTGCTTCTCAGCAGCGCGTGTGGGATCGCTTTTACCGCCTCTCGACGCCAACGGAGCACGGAGAAAAGACGAGTAAAAGCTTTGGCCTGGGCCTCCATGTCTGTCAGGCGCTGATTAAAGAACACGGCGGGAAGGTCGGCGTCGCGAGCAGTCCGGGTCAGGGTTCTACCTTCTGGTTCTCGCTCCCGCGCCCACAATAAGCTAATCTGGTGTGGTTGCATGCTCAAGGATGGTAAGAAAGCGCAGGGCTTCCTGAGATGTGTGACCACACATCTCTTCAGAGGGACGCAGCAGACGGCAGACGGCTGGCCGCTCAGGTTTGCCAAAGAGCTTGCAGCGATTATCTTCCGTCAATTGGATGCAACGCACCCCCGCCGGTTTGCCTTGCGGCATTCCGGGGATCGGCGATGAGATAGAGGGGGCGATACAACAGGCTCCACAGCCAACGCGACATTCCATAGCGTTCTCTCAGACCTGTCCTGGTTTCTGCTTATGATGGACACGCCAGCGCAAGTAGAAATCAGCTGCAAGAATAAGGGCAATAGCCGCAGCGGGAAGTGCATAATCGGTCCAGGGGAAACGATCCAGCATGGGGCCGAGGTTGATATCATCCAGAATCATATGCGCTGCCGTCCAGCCTAACACCAGACTGGCCAGATCCAGTAGCAAAGGGAGCCGCGAGATCAGTTCAGAGATCAAGGCGCTACCCACCAGCAAGAAAAGGATGCTGACCACCAGGCCAGCTGCCAGGACCAGCAAATCGCCCGCTGCCAGCGCACCAACCGCCAGCACGTTATCCAGACTCATCGTCACATCGGCCACAAGAATCGTCATCAAAGCTGGTAAGAAACCACGTTTTTTCCCGGCAGTTCCCCCCGTTTGCTCTTGCTGCTCGCCCTCAACATCATTTACCGTATTGCGATCCATCAACAAGCGTACGGCAATGACCATGAGCAGAGCGCCACCGATAGCTTTGAGCAAAGGCAATTGCAAAAGCAAGGTCGCGATAATGGCAAACGCGATGCGCAGAACAATGGCCCCACCGCCACCAAACAAAATAGCAAGCCAGCGCTGCCTTCTTGGTAATTTAGAGGCGGCTGCGCCAATGACCAGCGCATTATCGCCGCTGAGAACGAGATCAACCAGGATGATGCCCCCGAGTGATCCCAACCAACTCCACATGAAACATATCTCCTTAGCACAATATAAAAAATGACGCGCCACGGCGTCGGCAGATTTCGTTGCTTTCATTAGTATATTTAACGATCATACCACAGAGATCTAAAAGCTGGCTGAATCCAATCTGAAAGAAAACTGAGAGTGCTTGCTTGCTTTTATTATATATAGAAATTTGCATTTTAGCAATAGGAAAAGCCAGACAGCAGGTATCATCTCCTACTGCCTGAGCGTGGAAAGCACTATTTGGCTGGCGCGGGAAGCATCCACGCGCTTATGCTGGTAAAGAAGAACCGCTGAGCAGGGCTTCGAGCGTTAATTTGCGCACGCGATAGCCGCGTCTCTTGCCGAGATGTGGCAAGGTCACCGCCTCTAACGCCCCATTTTTAATCCAGCGGCGCACCGTTGTATCGTCAACGCGCAACTGACGTGCCACCTCGTGAACGGTGAGCAGCTCATCATGCCCACCCCCATTGACCTTCTCTGCATCAAGCAGCGATCTGTTATACGTCATGAGATTAATCCTCCTGATTCACTTGCAAAATTCGAAGATGCGCTCATTTTTCCATGCTGAAGCGTACCATCGTCTAACATAACGAAAAGATGTTCCGCGAAAGAGATCCGTACCGAACCCCTACCAGGACAACCTGCCTGTTTCGTACTAGCATAAGCTCTTCACATGAACTGACACTGAGAAAAGACTGAAATGAAACTGAGAATACGGCATTACTTATTTCATCCTGCTTTTTCCCAAAGACGATTTAGCTTGTTCTCAACAATGCTTTTCAGATACCAATTCATAGAAAAGTGCTTCATATAACAATATAGCAGTTATAAGCCAATTTGTGAAGTACTTTTCTTATACTTAGTGAGATTCTTATCAGCTTTCTCACTATAGAACGCGAGATATATGGCCTGCGTTTCAGGGGCGGGACTTCCTCAGTTTCATCTCAGCAAGTTCACAGCCCCACTTCACCAACACAACGTATAATCAGGGGCAGGCGGGAGTGAGGGAAAATACCCGGCTCCATCGCCTGAGCGTCTTGTGTGGAGTGCGTCAAACCGACGTGCATCTGGAGGAAGAGGAACACCTATGCCTGGCTCCTTACGGATTGGCAAAGTTATTGGCATCGACCTGTATATTCACGCAGGCTGGCTTATTATCCTGGTGCTGCTCACCTGGTCACTGGCCAGTGATCGCTTTGTGCAGCTCGCCCCAACCTGGGCGGGCAGCACCTATTGGATTACGGCCCTCATCACATCGCTGCTCTTTTTCGTCAGCGTCCTGGCTCACGAGCTGGCCCACGCATGGCTCACGCAAGCTCACGGTCTCAAGATCGCACGCATGACGCTCTTTATCTTTGGAGGAAACGAAGATCTGGAATCGCCCCCACGCAGCGTCGGCAGCGAACTACAGATCGCGTTGATCGGTCCCTGCGCCAGCCTGCTGATTGCTGGCCTGGCCTATCTGCTGGCGCTACCCTTCGCTGGCACGGGGACGCCCGAAGAAGCAGTACTTGATTATCTCGCTTTTATTAATCTCTCGCTGGCCCTGCTCAACCTGCTACCCGGCTTTCCCCTCGATGGTGGCAGGATAATGCGTGCGCTCCTCTGGAAATGGAGCGGCGATTATCGCCAGGCGGCGCGTGCGGCCACGCTTGCAGGGCAGGGTTGTGCCTACCTGTTGATCGTCCTGGGCATAGGTAGCTTCTTCTTCGGCCACTTTTTTTATGGGCTATGGACCATCTTTATCGGCTGGTTTCTGCTTAGTGCTGCTCAGGCAGCCCATATGCAAACCTTGATTCAAACGGCACTCCATGAAGTCACGGTACAACATGCTATGAACGTTGCGGCGGTAACTGTGCCGGCGAACATCTCATTGCAGAAACTCGTTGATGAATACTTCGATCCTCTGAAGCTGTCCAGCGCATTTGTCGTTCAGGGGGGCTATCTCGCAGGCCAGATTACGCTAATGGAGGTCCATCAGGTGCCACACGAACAGTGGGGGAAAACGCCAGTTGGCTACAACATGCGCTTAAAAGAACAGTTGCTGGTGGCGACGCCAGAGCAATCGCTCTCCGCCGTGCTGCAAGCGATGGTTGCTCGCGGCATCGATCTGGTGCCGGTTGTCGAAGATGGTCTGCTTGTGGGAGTATTAAGTCTCGAATCGGTTATTGCCTATCTACAACACAGATGTGTCCAGCAGGCTATTCAATAGAAAAACAAGTGCCGCGCTTCTCAATGAGGGGAAACAAGAAGCGCAGCACTCTCACCTCAACCCTGACACCTCTGAGTCGCTTTCAATCTCGCCAGTTGGGAGAATACAGGGCTGTTCACTCTATTCTCCTTACTGACCGCCACCACCTCCTGTCCCGCCAAACATATCCCGCCCACGTCTTTCAGCCTCATTTTCCAGATCATCCATTCCCTTCGACGCCATATCCTTTGCCTGGCCGGTGAAGCGCTGTCCGCCTGGAATTTTGTTCCCCAGGTTATCAATCCCCTGATCTACCTGCTGTTGGGCCATACGCTCGGCATCACCGACGGGGCCAGCGTTCTGCTGATTGCCCGACTGATCCATCTGGCCCTGTTGATTACCATACTGATCCTGTTGCATCCCCGTTTGATCGGGCTGGTTCCCATACTGATCTTGCTGGCGACCGGACTGGTCCTGCTGCATCCCCGTTTGATCGGGTTGATTGCCATACTGGTCCTGTTGCATCCCCGTTTGATCGGGCTGGTTCCCATACTGATCCTGTTGCATCCCCGTTTGATCGGGCTGGTTCCCATACTGATCCTGTTGTGGCATTCCAGACTGGTTGGTGTTTCCGTATTGATCCTGCTGAGACTGATCTCGCTGATATTCGTTGCCCATAACAATCCTTTCTCTCGTCCCTCCATCGGGTTCTCTGCACAAAGAACGGACATGAAGAAGCTCGAACAAACTAACCTGTAGCTCTCCCGGGTGTCGTAGCCGCGCGACTTTATCGCGCTGGGTTGGCTTCTTGTATGGTTCGAGGGCGCGACTTTATCGCGCGGCTACGACCGACGGAGCGTTATAAATTGCTACATTCCACTTTGCCTGATCACATCAGAGCAATAACCTGCCGAGCAAGCCAGCTCTGTGGTATCAGTTGTACATACCATAGTATAGAGAGCGAGAGCGGACGTGACATCGCAAAAAAGAATGCTGCTGATCTCCCCCTTATGAGTGAGAGTTCGATACCTCAAAAAGGGGGATCTATGCAGCAAGCCTGGATAGATAGGAGAAGCGCTATATCTCAAAACCGTGATATGCGGCACCGAGCAAGGCGACTTTGGGGTTGAGGATCACATGGACCGGGATACGCGAGAGCAGCGTTGAGAAGCGCCCTTTATTCACAAACGCCTGCATAAATTCGCCCGCTTGCAAGAAAGAGAGGATGCGCGGAGGGATGCCACCGCCAAGATAGATGCCACCGGTTGCCAGCACCTTGAGAGCCAGATTACCCGCTTCGGCACCTAGAATTGTGGAGAACGTTTTGAGCGTTGCAATACACAGAGGCGACGGATCAACCTCGGCCATCGCAGCCTGAAAAATCACCGGGTTGCCATCAACCACCGTAGCCAGTTTCTCGGTCACCCAGGTCAGTTCGGTCAGCGGTTGGGTCTCCTTCAAATAGGCATAGAGGTGCGGCAGGCCAATACCAGAGCAGACCTGCTCATAACTGACATGTTCAAAACGATCCAGCAGATAGCGGAGCAGGCCCAGCTCTAGCTGATTCGTCGGTGCAAAATCGGTATGTCCCCCCTCAGAGGGATGCGCGTAATAGTGATTAACTCCCCAGGTCAGAAACGCTTCGCCCAGCCCGGTGCCAGGGGCGATTACGGCCATCGTGTCATGGGGATCTGGCTCACCAACATTGAGCGTCGCAAGGTCCGCAGCTTCTAACAGCGGCACCGCATGAGCCATTGCCATCAAGTCGTTGAGCAGACAAACGGAAGGAATGCCCAGCTCGTCCTGCAATTGTTGCTCTTCCAACACCCAGGGCAGATTGGTAATTTTCGCCTTGCCGTCCATCACTGGTCCCGGCACGCCAAAACAAGCACGCTCGATGGAAAAAGTGGAATCGGCCAGAAATGCACGGATGAGTTCCGCCAGGCTGGCATAGTGAGCGCTGGGGAATGTTCCCTCTTTAAGAGGGGTACGTAGCTCATCCTTGATAGAAAAAATAGCGAGGTTAGTTTTGGTTCCACCAATATCACCGGCAAGTAGCATGTCGAAACACTCCGCTAGTTATACAAAAGCGAGATCCGCCATCTCTATTACTCTACAGATCGCGCAATTATTCAACGAACACATCAAAATAAAATAAAAACTGGCTATACTGGAATTCTTCACTCAATCGCAAAAACGGGGGCGTCATCTACCAGTGAAATCCCAGTAGCGCCTTCATCATATCACATTAGCGCGTAAGCAAGCCTGCGCTTCCAGGAAGAGATGAAAAGTGCTGGATATACGCCGCCATATCTTCTACTGTCGGCATATCTTTGATCAAATATACTGTTCGCTTTCAAGCTATGAAAAATACAATGGTACGGTCGAGTTGAGAAAATACACTGGACATAGTACTATTATGAATACGGACAAGCAGCAGACAATTGACACACCCCCAACGCTTCCACTACAATTTATAGCAGAGACAAGAAGCTGGGGATCTATCTCAAGGAGGCGTAGTTGACCACCATACCTCGCTCGAACGCTGATCTCACCGATCAACACATTGGCCCATATCATCTGCTACGCCCGCTAGAACAGGGTGAGTTATCGGAAATTTATCTGGCCGAGCATACTGAACAACACAAACAAACGGCCATCAAGCTGCTGAACGAACGGCTGATCGGCGATGATCTGGCAAAGTTTTTTGCGCAGGCCCGCATGCTCTCAGGTCTGCGCCATCCTCATATCGTCTCGCTGCTCGATTTCGGCATGCATGGAGATAGAGGCTATCTGGTGATGGACTACGCACCCAACGGCACGCTGCGGCAGCGCCATCCAAAGGGAAGCATCCTTCCTCCCACCACCGTCTTTGCCTATATCAAACAGGCAGCCAGCGGTCTCACGTACATCCATGACAATAACTTTATTCATTGCGATATCAAGCCCCATAACATACTGCTGGGGGAAAACGATGCGCTCTTAATCAACGACTTCGGCATCGCCATCGCCTCCCATAGCTTCCACTCCGGGCAGCGCAACTTCGAGGGAACGGTGATCTACGCCGCGCCGGAGCAGCTTCAGGGGGAGCCACATGCCAGCAGCGATCAATATGCTCTGGGTGTCGTGGCCTACGAATGGCTGTGCGGAGAGAAGCCGTTCTCGGGCAACTTTCAAGAGATCGTCCATCAGCATCTCTTCGAGCCACCACCACCGTTGCGCACGAAAAATCCGGCCCTCTCTCCCTTCCTTGAACAGGTCGTAATGAAGACGCTGGC
>JAICIM010000049.1 GCA_025928885.1 Ktedonobacteraceae bacterium
TCAGGAAACTCATGGCTACGCACAGAAAATTCGATCTTATTGCCAAAGCGCTGCTTGATCCCCGTCACAACCAGATAATCGCCCTTAGAAGCATTCAACTGTTTTTGCAGATATGATTGATTAAACCAGGAAACATATAGTTTTCCAGTTTCATCTGAGATTGTTGCGATTGTACGCGTCTTGCCGCCACCAGTACGTTTTGTCTCGACCTCCCAGATAATACCCTTTGTCGTGGTTAGCTCGTTAAAGGGAATATCGGCGATCTTGAGCAGCTGGCTATAATCGCGATGTTCGCGTGGGAAATAAAAGAGCAGGTCGCGCACGGTACGAATGCCCAGATGATGCAGTTTGCCAGCCATCGTCGGCCCAACTCCTTGCAGCGCCGAGATATCCGCGCTTAGCATGGTCAGCGCCACATGCCCCTGAGACATTCCCGCCTCTAGCTGTACGCTGGTGTGGAGTTGAGGCGTAGCACTTTTGGAAGCGCGAACAGGAGCCGCTTTTGCAGGCGTCTCTTTCCGCCCAACTGGTTGTGCCACCTCCGCCTTGCTCCGCACCACCGGCTTCTGCACCGTTGCCCCGTGATTTTTTTGCGCCGCCTTCGCCTGCTCCACTGGATGTGCAGGGGCAGGAGATACATTCTTCGCCAGCGCTACAGATGGTGCTGGTTGATGACCATCGAGATCATCGAGGATAGAGAGGGCAGCTCGCAGACTAGCGGCTCGCTGCATCGGATCTTGCTGGCGATATCCCACCAGATGCTCCATAAAATCATGGACAGGGGCCACGTCCAGCCCCGTCTGCTGGCATACCGCACTAATCTCATCAGTCCAGCGGGAGGCAAACACCTCCAGACCACCCGAAAGGATGGCTTTATCCTGATAATGCAAACGCTGTTCGTGCTGTAATACTTTACGCGCTCGCTCGACGTACGAAGCAAGCGGACTGCTATTTTGACTTGCCATACACTTAACTATACTTCATGACGCTACTATGCTCTGCGCTACAATTCGCTATCTACGACACTACCAGAACGTCCCCTATCATAGAGGGTTTCTAGAACAAAAGTCAACTCATTTCGCCTTTTTTGATTGGACTGATCAGCTGCGGCGGCTGACAATTGATCAGCACGCAATCGATACATTCATCCAGGCTCATGCAGCCACAGTTCAGGCCATTCTCCAGCATCGTTTTCATGCCATACGCCCGCAAGATCAACGCATCGACCTCGCTCATTTTTTGCCGAGCCAGCGTCCGCCAACGCTCCGAAAGCGGCTCTCCACCGTCCAGACCGTTGAAGAGCGTCTGCATCTCGGCCAGGGTAAAACCTGCGGCCTGTGCCACTTGAATAAACGACAAACGGCGCAACACATCGGGGCTGTAGCGCCTCTGTCCACTCACACGTTTCGGAGCAGGCAGGAGATTCACACTCTCATAATAGCGGATAGCAGAGGCACGCAGGCCCGCCCGTTGTGCTACCTCGCTGATTGTCAGATCTTTTGTCATTCTCCCAGAATACCTCTTGACTTCAAGTCAACTTTAAGTTGTACCCTCATTATAAGCTGATGTGAGCCAAAAACACCAGCTTGAAAAAGCTATGAATAGAGCGAAAGAGAGAAACAATCATGACAGAACAGAATACGTTAGCGGAAGTGGGCGATCTGGATTTCGCGGCAAAAGTACTGCAAGCCGACCTCCCGGTGATCGTCGAGTTCAGCGCCAGCTGGTGTCCTCATTGCCACGCACTGGAGCCGGTGCTGGCGAAGCTGGGTCGGGAAGAGTACCAGGGAGTGGCCCGTTTTGTGAAGACGGACGTTGATGAAAACCAGGACATCACGATCCACTACGGCATTCAGGGGATGCCGACACTGTTGCTCTTCCATAAAGGCCAGGAGATCGGTCGCCTGATCGGACCCCATCCAACCCGCGTCAAACGCAACCTCGATGCAGCACTGGCCGAGCATGGCCTGCTCACAGCGCAGACGCGCTAAACAACTGGGCAGGCTCTCATATGGGAGCCTGCCCTGAGCATAATGGCTGGTAGCATTGGTTAAGCGGATTTATCTTTCGGTTCGGCTGGTGCCACAAAATGTATTTCTAGAGCTTTATTGGCCAGACGCGCAACGCTGGCCTCCCGACTGGCCAGAATTGCAGGCAGCGTAATATCGCGCTTAAAATTGCCAATCTCAATTGTCATCTCATCGCCCCGCTTCGTCATTTGCACCTTATTCATCTCCACATGAGGCAGCGGCAGACGCAGCACATAGCCATCGCCCTCGCGCGTAACCTCCTGCACCGCCCCTTTATAGAAAACCTGTGTCGGATCTTGTTCGCCAAAGATGGTATGAGCCAGCTCGCCCAATCGCTCCACTCCCAGGATATCACGCGAATAATAGGGAGCCTCCCAGATGGGCAGAGGGGCAAACGTCTGATGGATCTGCTTGCGCAGCTTCTCCTGATTTTGATACAGCTCTTGCATAAAGGCGTCCTGGTAGTCGCCAGCCTGGATGACGCGATTACACATGATGCTATCGATCGGGTAGCCAAAGAGCGAGAGGTAAGTTTCGGCACGCAGAGCCTCTTTGATAACCATGCGCTCAGGGTTGACGACAGGACGATACGAACTGGTGTCGGGATCGCTCAAAACCGCACGCAAGGTCTTCACTCGTTCGCCCAGTGCCTGCACAGCATCGAGGATCTCTGTCGTAGGCAGCACCGCCTTCAGGAGCGGACGCGCCAGATTGAGGGTGGCACTTTGCAGGCGAGAGACGCGGCTGGCGTACCATTGGAAGGTATCGGGCATGCTCAGCAAGCGAACCGTCTCGCCAGTGGGAGCGGCATCGATGATCACGACATCAAAGCTGCCCTCCTGCGCATTGCGATAGATGTTGATCAGGCTGACAATCTCGTCCATACCTGGCACGAGGGCCAGTTCGCCCGCCATCACCGGATCGATACCCTGTTTGCGCAACGCCTTCGTCATCGAGTCCTGCAACTTGCCCCAACCACGGCGCATTTCATCCAGCACATTGACCTCTTGCGCCCAGAGGTTGGGGGCCAGTTCCTGTGGCTCAGAGGTCAGTGGCGCTTGCAAACAATCGGCGAGGCTGTGAGCCAGATCAGTGCTGACCACTAACGTGCGTTTCCCCAGCGCTGCCGAGCGAACAGCCGTAGCAGCAGAAACGGTGGTTTTGCCAACGCCACCTTTACCCAGGTAGAGAATAATTCGCATAACATTCCTTACTCTTCGCGTAATCTATGACGCTGAACCGCCGGGGCAACCGCCGGAGGCGCTCTGCCCGCTACATTTTCAGTTCATCATTAGCATGTACGCAAACTGTCCCGTTTGGGTTTGATTGTAGCACGTTTTCCTGCTCCCTACCTGCTTTATCCCTCATTTTTACTATATATAGACGATCATAAATAGAGATACTCGGAAAAATAAAAAAACCTGATGAGGTATCCATATACTATCTACCTCATCAGGTTTTGCAGATATACCAGATGTGATCAACCAACAATTATCAAAGAGTAGTGGGACTAGAGACCGACCTTACCGTGAGCAACGAGCAACTTCAAAAATTCGAGACGGCGGACAATCTCCACACGATCGCTGCCACCATGTTGATACCACTGGCGAAGCCAGAGCAAAGAAATAACCTCATCCTGAGCAAACCCATACTGCTCCAGAGCTTCCGTCTCCGTAACAACACTATTGACTTCTGGTAACCTCTCTAAAGGTTGTGTATTCATGCTTGTATCCTTCCACCTACGCCTAGAGTGGGCGACCCACCACTGTAATCTTCCGCTTTTTCAATAGTTATTCTCGGCTTCCCGAAGAGATGCACCCTCTCCATTATTCAAGTAGACGCCTGACTCTCCACTTTTTCAAATATCAAATTGCACTCACCGTTCGTCCGTTCCCCTCCTACTACCCTATTCTCTACCTACAAAGTATAAGCGGAAAAGGACGTAGCACCTATTTAATAAACGACACCTACACTGTGAAATACTTCACTGCACAAATGACCTTCCCATGCTGTTCCCGCCTGCGCCTGGAAAGCAATTCGCACGAGTTATCTGACCTATATACGTTTGAACCGGGCAAAAGGTTCCATGACTAACACCAATTATGCTATGTCATCAACGACCTTATGTATTTCTCACCAAATGGATGAGTTGAGGTAATTCTGACCCCTACTGTACAAGACGCTAGAAGGTCCGAAAAATGGAGAACGCAAAACGCGTTCCAACATGCCTCAAGGAGATCATAGCATAATAATCATGCCAGAGGAACATGGTGATTACCATCTTCCCCTGGCATGGCTCGCAATGCCGTCTATTCGCGCTCGGTCTACTTATTCCGTACCACCACATTTGCCAGGCGGCCAGGAATGTAGATGACCTTCTGCACTGTCGCATCGCCGATGAACGAGAGGACGCGTGGGTTGGTCAGGACCATCTTGCGTACCTCGCTCTCGCTGATATCGGCAACCGTCTCGATGCGCTCCCGCACCTTCCCGTTGACCTGCACCACCAGCGTAAAGGTCTCATCCTTCGTCAATGCCTCATCATATCCGGGCCACTCCGATGTGTGAATGCTGGCCGTATGCCCCGTCAGATGCCACAACTCCTCAGCAATGTGCGGAGCCAGCGGAGCCAGCAATTGCACCAGCGTTTCCAAAGCCCGCTGATAGGTTGCGGTCCGCGCCACCACCTCGTTCTGCTGCTTGACCAGCACGTTGTTATACTCCATCAATGCGGCCAGAGCAGTATTGAAGCGGAAATTGCTCAGGTCTTCGGTGACACGCTTGATGGTCTTATTACGTAACCGCTCGATCGCCTTCGCCGCGTCGCTCTCTTCCTGACCCGGATTCTCCACCCAGGCATCGTTCACCAGGCTCCAGACGCGGTTCAAAAAGCGCCAGATGCCCTCCAGATTGTCAGCCTTGAAGGAGCCACCCGCATCGAAGGGACCGATGAACATCATATAACAGCGCACCGTATCGGCACCGTATTTCTCGACATACTTGTCGGGGGCCTCGACGTTGCCGCGCGACTTGGACATCTTCTGTCCATCCGAGCCAAGCACCATGCCCTGATGGAACAAGCGCTTGAACGGCTCATCAAAGTCCAGATGCCCCATATCACGCAGCGCCTTCACGAAGAAGCGCGAGTACAGCAGGTGCAGAATGGCATGCTCGACGCCACCGACGTACTGATCGACCGGCAACCACTGCTTCAAGCGCTCTGGACTCCACGCCTGCTCACTGTTGTGGGGATCGGCATAGCGCAGATAGTACCACGACGAGCAGATGAAGGTATCCATCGTATCGGCTTCACGCGTGGCCGGACCACCACAGACGGGACAGGTCGTGTTCAAGAAATCGGCCTCGTAGCGCAGCGGCGACTCGCCGGTAGACTTGAACTGCACATTCTCCGGCAACCGGACCGGTAACTGATCCTCCGGCAGCGGCACCGTCCCATGCTCTGGACAATAGACGATGGGAATGGGCGCACCCCAATAGCGCTGACGGCTGATCAGCCAGTCACGCAGACGATACGTGACCATGAATTTGCCGATGCCCTGCTCCTCGATAAAGCGCGTGACCTTCGCAATCCCTTCAGCGCCGGGCGTGCCATCGAAGGGGCCAGAATTGACCATCACGCCCAGAGCTGCCTTCGCCTCTGTCCAGGTCGCGGGATCGCTCGGCTCCTCGCCCTCAGCCCGAATTACCTCGATGATAGGCAGATCAAATTTGCGGGCAAACGCAAAGTCGCGCTGATCGTGGGCAGGCACACCCATAATCGCGCCCGAGCCATAGCCCATCAACACATAATCGGCAATCCAGACCGGTATCTGCTCACCATTCACCGGATTGGTGACATACCCGCCGGTAAAGACGCCGCTCTTCTCTTTATCGGCGCTCATGCGCTCAATCTCGGTCATACGCCGGGCCTGCTCCACATAGGCTGTGACCTCTTCCCGCTGTTCAGGCGTCGTCAGCTTCTCGACCCAGGGATGCTCAGGAGCCAGCACAAAAAAGGTCACGCCATAAATGGTGTCGGGACGTGTGGTAAAGACGGGGATCTCTTCGCGCTGACCGTTCAGTTCGATGTAGAAGCGAATCTCCGCGCCCTGACTGCGCCCGATCCAGTTGCGCTGCATCGTAATCGTCTTCTCCGGCCACTCGACATCGGGGAATTCCAACAGTTGCTCGGCATAGGCCGAAATCTTCAGCAACCACTGATCGATCTCGCGGCGCTCCACAATGCTGCCGCAGCGCTCACAGGTGCCATCGGCCAGCACCTGTTCGTTCGCCAGCGTAGTATTACAGCCAGGACACCAGTTCGCGGGGGCTTTAGTGCGATAGGCCAACCCATGCTTATAAAATTGCAAGAACAGCCACTGCGTCCATTTATAATAGTCTGGCAGACAGGTAACAACCTCGCGCTGCCAATCCCATTGTGCGCCCATCGCTCGCAGTTGCTTACGCATATTCTCGATATTCGCCAGCGTCCAGGTGCGAGCCTGAATGCCGCGCTTGATGGCGGCGTTTTCGGCGGGCAGCCCAAAGGCATCGAAGCCGATTGGCTGCATCACATTGTAGCCCTGCATACGTTTAAAGCGGCCATAGGCATCAAAGGGCGAATAGTTATACCAATGGCCCATATGGAGATCACCAGATGGATAGGGGAACATCACCAGGTGATAGAATTTCGGTTTCGGAGAATCATCGGAAGCGTGATATAACTGCTCCGCCTCCCATTGAGTCTGCCACTTACTCTCAACCTCTTTTGGGTTATATTTCGTGCGAGTAATCAAAATTGGCCCTCCCTGTGTATCAACATTGATACAACGTTTAAAAACAGAATTTGAATAGAGGTATGGATACAAAGATTACAATTATGATAACAGATAATAAAAAACCTTTCATCCATAAGGGACGAAAGGTTTTCCGTGGTACCACCCTGATTTTCGATCTCAGGATATAAGCGGTGGACCTGAGGGGACTCGAACCCCTGACCTTCTCCATGCCATAGAGACGCTCTCCCAGCTGCGCTACAGGCCCATATATGACTGGTACTTAATCTCTCTGAGATCTACTCTCATTGTACGCTATAACGGGCGTCCCGGCAAGTGCTAGCTTCACATCCAGTACTCCATACTTGCTCGTATCCAGTACCTTTGGGAGCTTCACACCTGCTGCTCACAGGCGAGTTCGGTCGGCTTTGCAGCCTTGCACCATCCGGCTACTCTCTGTTCAAGAGACCTACTACTCCTGCTCGTCGCATGCGTTTCAGCATCGCTACTATAGCACAAACGCGTGCGCTTGGCAAGACCCTGATGGTACTTTCCGGTGGAGATGAGGGGGCTCGAACCCCTGACCTCAACAGTGCGATTGTTGCGCTCTCCCAGCTGAGCTACATCCCCTGGCGGATTGAATAATAACACACCCCGTCAAAATTGTAAACCCCCTTTTTCGCAAAATTACCAGCCTCCGCAAAATTCCCACGAAAATCGCTGCTCAAAAACTCAGCGTTGCCACGTCTATAGAGTAAAAGAATAGCACACACTTGTATAACTCCAATGCTGAAGAAAACATGTGGCGGAGGCAGCTACATACATCTTGTGTAGCTGCACCCATTACGATGTGCAGCACGGAAGACTGGTTGAAGAGGTTTCGTGTGATTTACTATCGTGTAGCATTTAAAGTCGCCCATACGCAGAGCTGGCAATGGCGTTCATCCTCCCTGACATCGTTGCCAACCCTGTTTACACTTCTGAGAGCCTATCATGGCATCCCCTGCGATCGCGTCCGCATCTTTTTCTCTGATGAGGAGAAAAAAATGGAAGAGATGCTTGTGAAGCAGAACGAAGGGCAGGTTACCAGTTCGCTCACCGCCGATCAATTCTTAACTGGCTACCGCGTCAATACGCCAGAGGTGACGCGTCTGGAGATGGAGTTATCCACAGCGAACGATCACGACGTTCCCTATGAATTCACCCTGCCCAGGAACCTGCCTCAGTTGCTCGCCTGGACAAAGCTGATGCTCAAAGTGCGTAGCGGCGAATTCGTGCCGTAAAATGTATGCACATAACAATACAACAGGGCATCATAGGCATTATTACAATTTCTAAAGTAATAATGTCTATGATGCCCTGTCACTATCTCGTTAACCGCACCCCCGGCTAAAAGCTATTCGTAAATTCCTGCAGCGTGGCCCGCCCATCTATTCTGAGGCGCATCAGTTTAAAGGGGGCCAGGCTCTTCTGGGTGGTTCCCGCTGGCGTCTGCCCTCCTGGATCAAGGGTGGCCCCCACATAGCCATCTTCAGCCAATAACTTGAGCGCTTCCTGCTGCAATATAGCGCTATAACTGCGGAACGGTTCACCAGCCGGATAACAGAATTGCTGGATTGGAACACCCAGGTTCTTTTGTAAAGTGCTTTGTGAAACGCGAAACTCTTTTTGCGCCTGTTCCTGCGAAATCTGCAAAACCTGCCCCATATCACTATGATCGACCGTGTGCGATCCCATCTGCATACCGTTGCGCATCATTTCACGCAGCTGCGGCCACGTCGCCTGCCCCTTCCAACCCACTTTCCCCGTAATGATATAGAACATTCCGCTAAATCCCTGCTCCTTGAGCATTGGATAGACATTGTTATATGCATCATCATAGCCATCGTCAAACGACAAAATAATTGGCTTTGCAGGTAATGGAGCATCATAATAGAGGGCGCTGAAAAGCTGATTGAAGGTAATAGAATGATACCCTTGCTTTTTGAGGTATGCCAGTTGTTGCTTAAAAATCTCCGGCTCCACGGCCAGGCTGACATCCAGGGCGCTCTGCGTCACCGGTGGAGAAACATGGTGGTACATTAAAATAGGGACCTGAACCGTCTTCTGAGCTGCTGCTAACGGGGGAATAATAGGAGCCTCGACATCAGCAGGGCCACCTGCCAGCACCAGCCACTTTCCTTTGTCGGCGCCATCAGTGGCCTGTTGCACAACAAAAGGGAGATGTTGAAATAACTGATCCGGCTGAAAACCCGGCGGCGACTCCTGTTTCGGCACTAACGTGAGGGAGACCGGGATCTGCATCACCTTATCGTACCGCGTCATCGTTTCAGGATTTACCCAGTAGTCAAGCTGGTTGGGGGTTCCCAGGGTAAACTTTTGCAGCGTATAGTCCTGAAAACGACGTTGCCAGTACGCCTCGAAAGCCGCCTGATTGGGCCATATGGCCTGCATCTGGGGATGGAGCATCGTCCACATCGAGGCATAATTGTGCGTCAAAAATGCCTGCATATATTTGCTGGTGATGGCGCTGGCCTGCTGGCTCTGAGTCGGTGTTGGAACAACCTGCACAGTCTTTTTGCTTGACTGTGATGAAGCCAGCGTCCCGGTAGAGAAGGCGCTGTAGACCCATAGCCCTATCGATCCTGTCGCCACAAGGATCGAGATCACAACCAGTACCCAGGCCAAAATTATGCGCGATGCGCCATCTTCTCTGACTGCTTGCATGCTATTATTCTTTCCGCTCGCCTGTCACATGGGCAACATCAATATATTTACACTTATTAATATCGTAATTGCAGAGCCAATTATTAAGGGAGACGCTCAAAAATAGGAAAAATGGGTGATAGAACGGCAAAAACAGTTGCTCATTCATGGCGGGCAAACTTCTCAGCCATTAACAACTAACGGTGAGTAGCAATAACTGACCAAAAACTTGCAAGCGCTTGCACATCGTATCCTGGCTTGCGGTATAAAAAGCAAAGAAAGCACTGTAACTTTTCAGGCTCAACCTGTATTTTATGTTTAGCAGGCAAAGAATATCCACGTTTACAGGCACAAGGATTGACAAAAAGCTATGGAATAATGTATATCTTTTTTAGCTTCTGCAAGGGCTTGCAAATTTATAACGGTTTCTCTCGCCAACAGGAAAAGGAGGTGTAATTCTCTCGTATCAGGTTGTCCGGTGCATGGATTGCTTGTGAATAGAAGGACAGGAAGGAAAACAAGGATGTTTTATCACCTTACAAGAAACCAGCCTACAGCGCTGTTATCCAGGCTCTCGGCAGCGGAACGGGCATTACGCCAACGCCAACTTCGTCCAATCCAACGCCGACGCCAACGGGCGCAATTACGCCAACGCCAACATCAACCGGTGGCGCGAGTTGCAAAGTGCATTATGCGATCACCAATCAGTGGAACACCGGCTTTGGCGCAACGATTACTATCACCAATACAGGATCGACAGCAATCAACGGCTGGAATTTACAATTCGCCTTTCCCAATGGGCAGACTATTACGCAGCTCTGGAACGGGAGCGTAACGCAAAGCGGGAGCGCCGTTACGGTTACCAACGCCTCATACAACGGCTCGATCCCGGCTGGCGACTCTCCCGGCGCACAACCTGGTTTTAACGGCGCCTGGAACGGCACCAACTCGCCACCGACGGCATTTACGCTCAATGGTGCAGCATGTACTGTCGCTTGATTTCTGCGCCATTACTTATCACATGATGTTCATAGCCAGTTTGCATCTTATGGATGGCGATGCAAAGCCAGCATAAATGCATCCATGAGACGCAAACTGGCACAAAGAACCTGTCACCTCTAGAAAGATATTCTTTCAAATAGAGGCTTGACATCGTGATAAGCATACAAATGGTCGTATCGACAGCGAAAGGATAATCGTTCATGAACGTGTTGAGAACAATTGAACCGCGTACAGTCTCTTATATTCCACCGTTACCAGTGGCTCGCTTCTTGTTCACCGATACACGGATGGCCTGGCTCTGGCTGGTTGTCCGCCTCTATGTTGGTTACGAGTGGCTCACCTCTGGCTGGGAGAAATTGACGGGACGCTCCATCACCTTCGATGCGTTTGGAAAAGCAGCTGATGGCGGTCCCTGGCTTCTGACCGGACACGACGGCACATCAATCCACGGCTTTGTGAATGGCGCACTCGCTCATACAGGTGGAGCACATCCGACGGTGCAGACGTGGTATGCGGTCTTTCTCCAACACGTCGTCTCGCCCAATGCGACCGTTTTTGCCTATCTCGTGAGCATGGGCGAATTTCTCGTGGGAATAGGGTTAATCCTGGGCGTTTTTACCGGGGTTGCGGCCCTCTTTGGCGTCTTTATGAATATGAACTATATGCTGGCAGGCAGCCTCAGCATCAACCCCATCCTGGCAATACTGGGCATCCTGCTCGTTCTGGCCTGGCGCATCTCTGGCTATTATGGTCTGGATCGCTGGCTCCTTCCATTGTTGATTATTCCTCGCCTCGCACCCTCCTATGAAAGCCTGATCCCATCAGTTCCACAAAACGACCTTACACCTACGACCACAGGTAATACTGACTCAACCACATAGCAGCGCTCCTCATTGAAAGCAAAAACCATTCACATTCTGGCAACGCCAGCAAATGTGAATGGTCTCATTTCAACAAAACAGCAAAAAGAGCTTCTAGCGTGTGCGTGCGACCTGCTTTTTCGGTGGGATATGGATCGGTCGCCCTTCAGCGGCCAGAATCGCCTCACGTAGCCCCTCGCTGAGGGTTGGATGCGGATGGATCGTCTCGCTGATCTCGTCCACGGTCAGTTCGCCACGCATCGCGACCGAATATTCGCTAATCAGGTTGGTGGCATCGGGACCGATGATATGAGCGCCCAGGATCTCGCCATATTTCCCGATGATCACCTTCGTGAAGCCCTCCGTCTCGGCCATCGCTACAGCTTTACCAATAGCGGACCAGGGAAAACGATCCACGCGGGCTTCAGGATACTTCTGCTTCGCTTCGGCCTCCGTTAAGCCCACTGAAGCCATCTCCGGGAAGGTATAGATGGGATTAGGGATGACATCATAATTCATCTTTGCCTCGTGGCCCGTCGCATTATCGGCGGCAACTTCTCCCTCAGCTGAGGCGACGTGAGCCAGCCCGGCTCCACGCACGAGGTCACCAATCGCATAGATGCCCGGCAGATTGGTCTCCATCTTCTCGTTGACGCGCACGCGGCCCCGATCGGTGTCCAGCCCTTGCTCGATTAAATGCTCCAGGCCGCTGGTGTTGGCACGCCGACTTACCGCCATCAAGACATACTCGCCGGTGAAGCTCTGCTGCCCCTTATCGGTGGTGGTGATGACCTTCTTCTGCCCATTCTCGTCCTCAACACCCTCGACTTTGGCTCCTGTGACGATATTGATGCCGCGTTTCGTCAAAATGCGCACCATCAGGCGGCGCACCTCTTCGTCAACCGGAGCGAGGATGTTGGGCAGCATCTCTAGAATGGTGACTTTGCTCCCGATCGCGCTGAACATGCAGGCCAGCTCAACGCCGATGACACCACCGCCAACACAGATCAGGCTCTCTGGCACTGCTGGCAGATTCCAGCATGTATCGCTATTGATGACGTTGCGACCATCGATGCCCGGCATCTGCGGAATAAACGGCACCGAACCGGTAGCCAGGATGATTTTATCGGCGCTAAACTGCTGCTGTGAACCATCGCTCGCCTTCACCGTGACGGTGCGTGAGGCGTCAACCGTTCCCAACCCATCAAACACATCAATATTGTTGCCCTTCATCAAGGTGCCGACGCCGCTGGTCATGCGCTTCACAACTTTATCTTTGAAGGCGACCGCGCCAGCCATATCGAGGGTCGGTTGCTGTGGCAAGTGAATGCCCAGATCGCTCAGTGTATTCATCGAATGAAACACTTCGGCAATATGCAACATGGCTTTTGAGGGAATGCATCCTACGTTCAGACAGGTACCGCCAAGATATTGCTTTTCTACAATAGCAGTCTTCGCGCCAAGCTGCGCGGCTCGAATCGCCGCGACGTAACCTCCTGGTCCCGAACCAATGACTGCTACATCATAATGATTACTAGCCATACTATTCTCCTGCAATCTGCAAGCTTTATGTGAAATTTCGATTGGCAAGCTCTTCAATGTGAAGGCTCAATGTGAAAATACACCTTTAGCGCTGCCCGTTCGCGCATCAGTTGCACCCCCTCATGAAAGCGTTCCAATGGGAGGCGGTGACTGATCAAGCGTGCGACACGAACCTCGCCCTGCGTGAGCAGATCCAGCGCAATCCGCAAATCTTCTGGCGAAGATGAGTAGGTGCTGAGAATGCTCTGCTCCTGCTGATAGATCTGTTCTATACTTATCGGTATCATGCCAGTATGAGCCGCAAAAATCTGGACGACACCGCCCTTGCGCAGTCCGGCCAGCGCCTGCACAAATGGACGTGTTCCAGCCGTGGTGATAAAGGCGCAATCCGCTCCACGACCTTCGGTAATGGGCAGGAGCAGTTCGCGCAACCCCTGTTCGTGTTCTGGTGCCAGCCACACGTCGTCGGCTCCCAGTTCGCGTGCAAGCTGAAGTCGCTCCGGCACAAGATCAACACCATAGACACGTATCATCTGTCCCGCACGCTTCCCCAATGCCTTCACTGCCTGCAACATGAGGAGTCCAATTGATCCCAGCCCCACGATCACGACCGTATCGTCCTGCGCTAACGGTGTCCGACGCACAGCCCGCACACAGCAGGCCAGCGGTTCCGTAAAAGAACCCTCTTCGGCGCTCAGCGTCTCAGAGAGCTGCAATGTTGTGTGTCTCACATGCTCTGCTGGCACGCGGATATATTCCGCTAGCCCGCAAGGATCAATATTGGATGCCTTGAAAGCTGGACACATCGAGTAGTTGTGATGCCGGCAATAGTGGCACTCTCCACACGGAACATGATGAGCAACAACCACACGCTGCCCCGTCTCAAACTGCTCAACAGCGCTGCCACGCTCAACGATCGTACCGGTCAGTTCATGGCCCAGGACGACTGGGGAAGCTGCCCGCTGTACAATCTTGAGAATATCCGAGCCGCATAAGCCACAACCATGTACACGCACAAGTAGTTCATGGTCTGAGATGGTTGGAAGTGGACATTGTTCCACGCGAATGTCATCGTGAGAGTGGTAGACTACGGCTTTCACGTCCGGTGCTGATACCCCTTTTATTCGTAAATTTCCTTCAGTATATCACGTTTTCACGAGCGAGGTAGCCTTGATAGACCTTCAGTAGAGATTACCACAACAGAGAGTATCGCCGATATGCATCTCCATAAAATCACGAACGATAAAATTGAAAGCAACAGATTTTGACAATTAGTTGATATACAGGTATACTAAGGAAAATCGAGTTAGTAACTCTTTCCCTGTGAAAGTCAGTCATTTATGCCAGAGCTAGCATTGCACTTTCTAAAGAACGATAAGCATAGAGTATTGCATACTTTGCGTCGTTACGTCCTTTTTTTTGAAAAAGGACTTCTCCAAAGTATAGGTGCATGAACTTGCTAGATATCATACATACCATTTAGTGCGACCGGAGATATTTTTCAGAATGAATATGAATCGTCAGCAATATAGCATCCTGATTAACTTACTATGCGACATTCCTGGCACAGATAACTATAATACGCGCACTACTTTACTTGCTGGTATTCCTGATAGAGTCAAGGATGGACTTAACCGCAATTCCGAAAATAAGCGAACTGACCTTGAATTGCTCGTTTCACAATTAAGCATGATCCACCTCAATTCAGATAAAGCGGCATTAGAAACCTTCCTTGACAACGCATGTGATCGAACGGAAGGTATATTGCTCGGCCAACAACTCAATGAATTACGAGAACATATTGCTGCATCCTCCATTCCTACAGAAAACCAGGATTCACCATTACAATCCACCCCATCAGTAATTTCAGCAATCACACCATCGCCTCCCCTATCCCATCCATTGTGGTCCTTAAAGACTATCCTTCTCCTTATAGCTATCCTGGTGATATCAGGAGGGGCTTTCGGATTTTGGGTAACCCACGATTGGACACGTCCGCCAGCCTCGATTCATGCCTATACTTTCGACAATACTACCCAGGACTGGGAGTTCGTACAAAAACCACCAGAGCAGCAACACGCTCTGCTGCAAGCAACACAAGATCAAGGCCATACCTCTAAGGGATCACTATTGATCGAGACGACTATATGGGGGAGTAAAAGCGCAACCATACCAGAACCTGACAACGATATTTACACACACACAGCAATCCGCACGTTCTTTAATGACGAGAACGATCTTGGAAAAACGGTAAGTTGCTATCTTTACCTTCCAAGCTCATCATTGACTGGTGTATATTTTCGACTCTTTGTTATAAGCGATAAGAACGATAACGATTCCTATGAATATGGGAAAGATAAATTGTATCCTGAAACTATGCCTCAGCAAGAGTGGATCGAAATATCAATGGTAATTGGTCATCACGAAAACCAAACGGACCCGACATTTGACCCGGGACACGTAAACTATATAGGGTTATTAATTCAGGGAAACGGAGGCCAAAATATGAGCAGTACTGCCGTTAGATTGTACATAGATGATTGTACTGTGAGATAAACTTCTTCGGGAGTTCGCGCATATCCTCAACTATGGCCTTTTTGGACTAATCACCCATCTCTCAGTCTTATTTCTCGCCCCTTCAAACGTCTTTATAGAAGGAGCAGTATGACTCTCTCTTCTAACTATGCTGTTCTTTTCTTTACATTATCTATAACACTATGGGTAGCAACCCAGGATGTATAGGGTGGCACGATGTATGGAGGTTGGAAGAGGTATATATTGTCAGAAACATATTGAAACGGGGGTATACGCAATGACAACAACCGGTGAGTTACGCGCCATCATCGAAGACCTGGAACTGGTTGACATCGGAGACGCGGCCAACTATCTAGGTGAACAGGCTCTAGAAAATGGTACACAGGCATTTGAGCAAACGGCATTATTACCTATGCACGATACTGCTGATCTTGCAACAAGCAATTGTACTTCTTGTCCCTGTTAAACATTGAACTTATTGAAAAGCGTTCTATAGATACAAGTAGAGATCGGCCCCGCTTCTAGCGAGGTTCGATCTCTACTTTTCTGTTGGATTCCAATACGAGTATTAGTATTTGGCCTCTGCCAATATCTTAATGCGTTTCTCCACATGAGGTATGCCGCATTCCTGCAACTGCTTCACAACTGCCTCAAGGTCATATTCCACACGACGAATTTCTGCCTGCCAGCTGCTCTCCTGCCATGTCAAAATGGCATACGATGCACGCACATCCTCATCACGCGGCAACCCGCAACTACCAGCATCGCATAGTAAAAGATGATGCCAGTGCCGAATATAGGCGATATGAACATGCCCAAAGGCCAGCGCCCCAATCGTTGGCTCCAGCCCTCCCACCAGCTGCTCAAGCTCCGTATCTGATGCCGTAGGGAAAATAGCCTGCTCTATATTTAGCGGATTGGCATGCACCACCAGCAAATCGCTGCCTTCCGGGTTCTCCACCAGATGCGAGAAGGGTAACGAGGCCAGATAATCAATCCCCTTCCGGCCAATCTGCTCACGCGTCCAGCCTATCACGTCGTGTTTCTTTGATCCCTTTTTCGGTGCCTGGGACACCACTTCCATATCCACATTGCCGCGAATCACCGGACACTGCAATTTATAGACGGTCTTGAGCACCTCTTTTGGTCGAGGCCCATTCAAACAGAGATCCCCCGCAATGACCGTTTGATCGATCGGCGGCTGTTGCTCCATATCGCGCAGAACCGCCTCCAACGCGATTTGATTGCCATGTATATCTGCAATAACTGCCACACGCATAACTTACTCACTATTTGTGTTTGCTGCTTCCGAACAGCTTGAAAGAGACACGATCAGGATGCTCACAAACGAACGTCCTGACCGCTACAATCTACAAAGTATTTCCAATTACCAATCATATCACGCCGATTAGCGCAGGAGGTTGATTATTTTTGCTGGTAAACGGTTCTACATGAAATAGCTGATGTTGATCAGTTGGGGAAGCGGGACGATGAGATATAATAGCAATAAGCAACCACGCGCTGCTATTCTTTCTTGATTTATGGAGACGGTATGCAACATCAGTTAGGCATCATCTCTGATACACACATCCCACATTTTAAGCGGATACCCGAAGCGGTCTGGAAGCATTTCGCCGCTGTCGAATTGATTATTCATGCGGGGGATCTTTCAACCATGTCTGTGATCACGCAACTGGAAACGATCGCGCCGGTCGCAGCTGTGCAAGGCAATATCGAGCAGGACGATGTGATACAGCAACTCCCCATTAAACGTGAAATTCTCGTCGGCAATTGTCGTATTGGCATTGTCCACATTTTAGGGAACACTCAATACTATCCACGCACCGCACGCCAGGAATTTCCCAACGCCCGCGTCATCATATTCGGGCATAGCCATAATCCCTACAATCAGGAGCACAATGGACAACTGCTCTTCAATCCCGGCAGCGCCAACGATCGCCGCCGCCAGCCCACATGCAGTATCGGCAAGCTTTTTATCGATGACGAAAGCGGCACCGTGCGTGGCGAGATCATCCCCATTTAGCAAATATCAGAGATTTATCGGGCAGCCTTGAGCAGCGAACGATCAATGCTTGCCAGCGTCGGGCGGCCAGAGAGCGCCATCGCCAGTTCCAGCTCGGCACGCAACAGCTCCAATACGTGATGTACACCCTCCTGCCCATTCACTGCCAAACCCCATAGAACGGAGCGGCCCAACAGGACGGCTCGTGCGCCCAATGCCAGCGCCTTCAAAACGTCCGTTCCCCGCCGAATCCCACCATCCACATAGATCTCGCAACGCCCGGCGACGGCCTCCACAACCTCTGGCAAGGCATCAAGGCTGGCAATTGCTCCGTCCAACTGGCGACCACCGTGATTAGACACAACGATCCCATCGATCCCGCGCTCAGTCGCCAGCCGCGCATCCTCCGCTGTCAAAATACCTTTGAGCAGGATTGGGAGGGTGGTCATAGAACGCAACCAATCCACTGTCTCCCAGGTATCGACAAGGTGACGATAACGCGGCGAAGCAGCGGCGTTCTCATTGATAAAATTGGACATACTGACATATTGACCCAGGATAAATTGGTTGTGCTGATCGCGTTCACGGCGTCCCAGAAACGGCGAATCGACGGTCAGCACAATCGCTCGATAGCCAGCCTCCTCCACACGCTTCACTAACTTCCCCGTCGTCTCCAATGTGTGATGACTATAGAGCTGAAACCAGAGGGGCGCGGTTGCCGCCTCCGCAACCTCCGCCGCACTATAGGTCGCCGATGTGCTGACGATCATGATCGTGCCAGCCGCTCCGGTCCCGCGTGCGGTGGCACACTCGCCTTCAGGGTGCGCCAGCTTATGCGAAGCGGTCGGCGCAACCAGCACAGGCATGGAGATCGGCGTTCCCAGCACAGTCGTGCGCATATCGATTGTACTGACATCAACCAGCACGCGGGGACGCAAATACCAACGAGCAAAGGCAGCGCGATTGGCCTGCATCGTCACCTCATCCTCGCTGCCACCCTGAAAATAGTCCCAGATCGCTGGCTGTAACTGTTGCTGAGCAAGCACTTCGTAGTCAAGTAGGTTAATCGGTTCCACCAAAAGCTCCTTCCATTTCTGAGCACTCTCCCCAAAGTATAAACTCGACGGAAATGCTGCGGCAAGCTGGCTCAACCCGAATACAGTGATCATGAAACTTCACCATGCACCCGGTGATGCTCTATGAGTGTGGCAAACCCGCTCAACCTGAAGAATGCAATGCTCATGAAACTTCACCATGCACCCGATGATGCTCTATGAGTGTCGTAGCCGCGCGACTGTATCGCGCCCTCGAACGGTATCGCACACCGCGACCCAGGCGCGATACA
>JAICIM010000282.1 GCA_025928885.1 Ktedonobacteraceae bacterium
CTGGCGGTGGCAGCTCTGGCACGCGAGAAGGGGATTGTAGCAGCGCTCCCCAACGTCCCCTACCTGTGCCACTTCCGCCGCTCCGTCGAGATCTTCACCGCAGGTCCGTACCAAGAACTGATCAACTACTGGAAAAGCAATCCCTATAATGTGGAGCAGAGCTATCGCACCCTGAGCTATTTTGATGGCATGAACCTCGCGCCACGCATCACCTGCCCGGTCCTGCTCTCCGTGGCCCTGCTCGATACCGTCTGCCCGCCCTCCAGCGGCTTTGCGGTCTACAACCACCTGAGCAGCGAAAAAGTCCTCAAGGTCTATCCCTACAATGGACACGAGGGCGGCACCCATTTCCACCAGGCAGAGATGTACGATTTCGTACGCAAATATATACACACTCATTGATTCGCATATTCACCTGGTTGCTCAATGCTCGTAGCGACAATCCCTTGCGGTTGTCGCGGGTAAAGAAGATAGTAAACGCAATAAAAGCGACAATCCCTTGTGGTTGTCGCTACGAGCATTCTCATTTTTACACGTTAATAGCAGCATTTCCTTTATTATAGCCTCATAAGATTTTCATTGGCTCAGTTTGCCACCTATCCTTTTTCGTATCTGCTGGAAACGGCTCGCTCGTATCATACATAGATATGTCTTCCAGAGGAGCGATGATACGTGGATAATTTACGACGTTATGCTGCCGAGTTTATTGGCACCTTTGCACTGGTCTTTTTTGGCTGTGGTGTGCGTGCGATGGTTGGCGATACCGATAATTTTGCTGGTATCCTGATGGTCCACCTGGGCTTTGGACTGACGGTTGCCGCGATGATCTACATGTTGAGCTACATTTCTGCCGCCGTCTTCAATCCCGCGATTACGCTCGGCTTTGCGGTGGCAAGGCGCTTCCCCTGGCAACAAGTCCTCCCATACTGGGTCGCGCAATTTGCAGGTGCAATCTTTGCCAGCTTCTTGCATTCTCTGCTCTTACCCGACAAAGCTCTTGCAGCACATTATGGTGCAACCAGCCTCAAAATTGGCATTGTGCCAGGGTTGATATTGGAAGCAATTCTCACCTTTTTTCTGATGATGGTCAGCATGGGGACGGCCACAGACAAGCGTTTCGTTCGCGCCGATGGTGGGTTGACGGTTGGCTTCGTGATCATCGTTTCGGGTCTGTTCGCCAATTCTCTCACGGGTGGCAGCATGAATCCAGCGCGTAGCCTCGGCCCCGCCCTCTTCGCTGGTGGTGAGGCGCTCAGCACAATCTGGCTCTATTTTGTTGGCCCTTTCATTGGAGCAACGCTGGGCGCTCTGGTCTACGAGCTGATACGCGGCCACGAACAGCACGCCAAACCCGTACTGGAAGAATTCCCGGTCAAGAAAAAGGAGATCCACCAGCCAGAGCTACCCTTACAATAATCTCTGCAAAATCACACGATTATTGGTTTTATTCCGTAATCGCGCCATCGGAAGCGGAGGCGACCAACTTCACGTATTTCGCCAGCACGCCAAATCGGTACTTCGCTGGCGGGGCCTGCCAGGTTTGCATGCGGCGAGCAATCTCCTCAGCGCTCAGATCAACCGAGAGCAGGTTTTGCTCGGCATCGATGGTGATGATATCGCCATCTTGCACAACTGCAATGGGGCCACCCACCTGCGCCTCCGGGGTGATGTGACCGACGACCATACCATGTGTGCCGCCGGAGAAGCGCCCATCGGTAATCAAGCCAACGGTCTCACCATAGCCCTGTCCCACCAGCGCAGCCGTGACGGCCAGCATCTCGCGCATGCCAGGACCGCCCTTCGGCCCTTCATAGCGAATGACCACAACATCGCCATGTGTGATGCGATGGTTCATAATGGCATCAAAGGTCTCTTCCTCAGAATTAAAGACCTTCGCGGGACCACGATGGTTCGTGACCTTGAGGCCCGCAATCTTACAGACCGCCCCTTCTGGAGCCAGATTGCCCTTAAGGATAACCAGCGGCGCACTGGGATGCAGCGGCTTCTCCAGCGGCATCACGACATCCTGCCCCTCTGCCAGATCGGGAGCCGAGGCCAGATTTTCTTCCAGCGTTTTGCCGGTCACGGTCAGAGTATCGCCATGCAAGAAGCCTGCCCGTAGCAGCATTTTCAGGACCGCCTGGACGCCACCAACGCGATCCAGGTCCGTCATGGCAAACCTGCCCCCGGGCTTGAGATCGGCCAGATGCGGCACCTTTTTGCCAACACGCGTGAAGTCGTCGATGGTTAGGTGCAGATCCAACTGGCGAGCAATGGCGATCAGATGAAGAATCGCGTTTGTAGAACCGCCAAGCGTCATCACCAGGATAATCGCATTCTCAAAAGCGTCTCTAGTGAGGATCTGACGCGGTGTAATGCCCTGCTCAATCAGGCGAATGACTGCCTGCCCTGCCTCATAGCAATCCAGCGCTTTACGAGCGGTGACCGCTGGCATCGAGGAGCCGCCGGGCAGGCTCATACCCAGCGCTTCGATAGACGAAGCCATTGTGTTCGCCGTATACATGCCGCCACACGAACCAGCCCCAGGAATCGCGCTACACTCAACCTCTTTCAACTGTTCGCGCGAAATCTTGCCGGCACTAAACTGTCCAACAGCCTCAAAGACGCTGACGATATCGACATCGTGGCCGTGACAGGTGCCGGGCATAATGGTGCCGCCATAGACAAATAAGCTGGGGATATCGAGCCGGGCCAGCGCCATCAAACATCCTGGCATATTCTTATCGCAGCCGCCAATCGCAACCACGCCATCGAAGCGCTGGGCATTGCTGACCAGCTCGATCGAATCGGCGATCACCTCACGGCTCGGCAGCGAAAACTTCATGCCCTCCGTCCCCATCGCGATCCCATCGCTCACCGTAATCGTGCCGAATATCTGCGGAACACCACCGCCGACGCGCACACCCTCCCGCACCTTTTCCGCCAACCGGTTGATATGCGAGTTGCAGGGCGTAATCTCAGCCCAGGTGCTTGCCACGCCGATCAGCGGCTTCGTGAAATCTTCGTCGGTCAGACCAACGGCACGGAGCATCGAGCGATTGGGGGCGCGAATATCTCCCTCAGTAATCGCTCGACTACGACTGTTCAACTGTTTCTCACTATCAGACATGACGTAATACTTCCTTTCTAACAAGGGACCGTGTACCGAATATCTCAGTATAGCAGCAAAAAGGAACGGTCGCCAAACACCCGGACGCAATAAAAACTGAGGGGGTGCTGAAAGCGATAATGGAGTTCGTCGTTGCACAATAAAGTCGCGCAACGACGAACTCCATTATTGCTTTTGTTCGTAAAAAGTCATGTATCTTTATGTGTGATGATATGCAATAGGTGAATTATTCCAGTTATTGAACTCTGTCTGGTGCTGCTGCGGGTTTATAGATCCCGTCTGCAACCATTCCTGGCGCAATTGCTCGATTTCGGCTAGGCTGTATAAGGTCTCACGATACTCAACAGGAAATGCCTTGCTGGTAAAGACCTGGAGCGCGGTTCGATAGCACTTTGCCGCCTGATCCAGATCATACTGCGAATCGGCCTGAGCACGTATACGATGCACCTTTGCTAGCTTGACCAGCGTTGCCGCCTGCTCAACCAGGAAGGCATCGGGCGTATAGACCTGCAACGCCCCCTCATAACAGACAATTGCACACCGTAAATGCTTATCCCGCCTCTCACTCTCATCCAGCGCCAGTTCCTGAAAAATGGAGGCCAGACGCGTATGCACCCCTGCCCATTCAACGGGATACTGTCGGGGAGTGAAGACCTGCAAAGCGGAGCGATAACAGACCATCGCCTGTTCCAGGCTTTGCAGATGGTCGCCGACGATCCTCTGTCGATAAGCATCGCCCAGATTGATCTGAATCGTACCCCAGAGCGCGGGCGCAGCTGATGTAAGGGCATGCTGCAAAGCGATGCGCTCATAAGCGATAGCTTGCTCGATATTGTCGCAGGGATCGCCAACAACCCGTTGCAAATAGGCCGCCCCCAGCGAGGTTTGCAGATGGAGCCACTGCTCATGAGCAGTATCAGGGGTATACACCCGCGCTGCCTCCTGATAGCACGCAATGGCTCGTTCCACCTCATCCGGTTGACCAGAGAGACCATACTGCTGATAAGCTGCACCCAAATACATCTTAGTTTTTGCATATTGCAATGGATAACGTTCAAGGGTATAGATGGCAAGAGCTTTCTCATAGCTGGCAACAGCCATCTCCAACGCTTGCAGGCGAGCTTCTTGCGTTTGCTGATACGCTCCTTGCAACAACGCTGCCCCCAGTTCGTTGTGCAGCTCCGCGACGGTTTCGGGAGCGAGAGCGGGGGCGTTAGCCATCAGAGCAAAGGCCGTTTGCAATAAAGTGACCTCTGCCTTGCGAGTCCGCTCAGGACGACGTAAGCGCTGCAAAAATACGCGTTGCTGCTCGATCTCTTCCAGCCAGTCTGGAATGTCGAGGGACAGACCACCATACATATTGACATACACTTCACGAATCGCCTCCTTCGTCTTCCCTCGCTTCCGTACATCCTGAAGGAGGACACGATGACAATACATTTGCTGCTTCATTTCAGGCTTATCTTCCGCTTCCGCTTCTATCAACCTGGTAAGTTCTCTGTCAGTGGCGCGTTCCAGCAGCGCGAGATTGGTTTCTAGATAGTGCCTTCCCCTACGATGACCATACATACTACTGTTTAACCATAACACGATCAGTTGAAAAAGATCAAAACGCGGTGGGTCATTGAAATCAGCCATGCTACCATTCCCCTCTTAAAACAAACAACTACTACAAACCGGCAATCCTTAGCATTCGCCATTGGTTACGAATCTTCCGACGAGACAGATACTAATGGGGATGGGTGTGATGATATTCCCCTTATGCATCATACCCGATAGGATGGCAACATGAAAATATCATGTACTTAACATGTTGATATCAAATGATTACATTTGTTCACTCATTTTTTTCTGCACCGTTGCTTCGACCTGTTTTATAAGCGGCCTTTCCTCTCACCACCAGATTACGCAACGTCCCGATCTGGTCAATAGTAATATTCACGGTATCGCCACCCTCCAATGTAAATGGATGTTCAGGCACCAGCGCCGTTCCCGTGCAGAGAATAGCACCGCCGGGAAAATCGTCTTCACGATACAGATACTCCACCAGTTCGTCTAAGCGGCGATGCAAATTACCCACACTCGTTTGACCTGTCCAACAGGTCTCACCATTTCTTTCAATCGTCATATACATGGTCAGACTATAGGGGTCAGTAATCTCCCAGGCAGGTGTAATAGCTGGACCCAGCGCACAGCTTCCCGCATAGACTTTCGCCTGTGGCAAATAGAGGGGATTCTCGCCCTCGATGCTGCGCGAACTCACATCGTTGCCAACCGTATAACCAACAATCTCGCCATGCGCATTGATCACCAGCGCCAGCTCCGGCTCGGGTACATCCCAGGTCGAATCCGCACGCACCGCGATCGGCTGCTCCTGCCCCGAAACCCGACGCGCCACCGCTTTAAAAAAGAGTTCCGGGCGGTCTGCCGCGTAGACTTTGCTATAAATATCTGGCGTCTCGCTCTCTTCGCGCCGGGCATCCATCGAGCGCTTATACGTCACACCAGCCGCCCAGACCTCGGTATCGCCATCGATCGGTGCCAGCACCTCGGCAGCAGAAAACGCTGCCACCTGACCCTGAGCCGCCTGCTCCAGCCGCGTCCGCAACTCTTCAGAGCGCAAACCAAGCAGCGTATGAAGTTCCGCTGGAATATATCCAACGAGTTTGCCATCTTCTGTAATGCCAACCACGGTCTGTGTCGAGGAAAGCCGATAACGAATAAGCTGCATGCTATTCTCCATTTCTCTCTGATGGTTATATCTCACACGTTTCTCCCAGATACCTCTTCACAAGCCACGCACGATGTATTATCGCACAGCCGCAACGTCTCTCACAATGAAACAAGCGTACGGTGAAAGACTTGTTCTCAACACTCTTTCTGAGATACCATGAAGCAATGGAAGGGTGTTTCTCCATAATAAGTTGTAATAAATAAAATCGGTAATCTCTCTTTCGCACAAGCGCGATAAAGTCGCGCAACTACGAAGGAGAGATTACCGATCGTTGATGAGGAGTGATTATTATGAGTACACTTGCGAGCAAAATAGCGCTGGTCACAGGAGCAGGGCTGGGGATCGGACAGGGCATCGCGCTGGAACTGGCACGGCAGGGGGCCACGGTCGGCGTCCACTATTCTCGCAGCGCGGATGGGGCCAGAGAAACGGTTGCTGAGATCGAGCGCATGGGCGGCAAGGCGCTGCTGATCCAGGGCGATCTTGGGCAAATTCAGGAGTGTCGCCGCGTGGTCGATGAGGCGGTAAATGCCTTTGGTGGATTGGATATTCTCGTCAATAACGCCGGTGTGACGCGGGCCGATACATTTCTCAATATTTCTGAAGCGGTCTATCACGAGGTCTTTAACCTGAACATCCAGGGCTATTTCTTCTGCGCCCAACAGGCTGTGCGCTCCATGCTCAAGCGTGGCGGCGGCTCCATCGTCAATATCACCTCAGTACATGGCTATGCCGGCTTCCCCCGCCACTCGGTCTATGCCGCCACCAAAGGTGCGATCAATGCCTTTACGCGCGAACTGGCGATCGAACTGGCTCCCGACCATATCCGCGTCAACGCCATCGGCCCGGGACTTATAGAGGTACCACGCTATGAGCATCTGGCGAATTATACGCGCGAATTTGGCGCGACGCTGGTTCCCTGGGGACGACCGGGCTTTCCCAAAGATGTTGCTCCAGCGGTGGCCTTCCTGGCCTCCGATGCCGCCGACTTCATCACAGGACAGATCCTCTACGTCGATGGTGGCACAACCGCCCGCCTCGGCCTCTGGTGGGAACAGGGTGACGAACCGCAATAATAGCATAACTACACTATACATTATATGAATGAATTTATTGTTTTTTGTAAAAAACAATAAATTCATTCATATAATATTTTTTATCCTTTAAACGTCAGCACGCGTCCCCACAGGCTCTTGGTTCCCCAGATGCCTGCCCGCAAGCATTCAAGCTGGACGATCTGTGAGTGATCGACAAACAGGTTCACTTCCGGCCCGTAGTTCTTGATATACCAGGCGAAGACATCGGGATCGGCCCCCTCAAACATCACCTTCTCCAATCCCAACGCGCCAATGATCTTTGCTACCGCGTCCGTGCGCCACGTTTTGACGTTTTCGGTAATGCCCTCGGACTCGATCATAATCATATATGCACCTGCATCCAGAAAGCGCTTCGCCTGCCCGATGGCCCACTCGACATCACGCGTCCCCTCGGCTTCAAGTTCTTCAGCCGCACTTGCCCCGCCAGCTCCAAACTGAATCCCAACCTCCGGCTTGGCCTTCAGCCCTGCCTTCTGCACCTTCTCGACCAGACGCAACCAATCATCAACCGGGATAGTAATAAAACCACTGGAAATCTCCAGAATATCGAAACCGACGTTGCGACACTCCTGAATATAGCGGTCAACGGTCTCGCTCCCCTGCGTCAGCACATGCTCGATGAACCCTCCAGTGGAAACCATCACGTTATACCGATGTGCGGTATCGATGATGTCTTTCAATGCTTGAGGCGGCATCAACGAGAACGATCCACCGGCAAACTTGAGCGAATCCACGTATTCGCCCATCGTCTCCAGCACGTCTTCCAGATAGCGCTTGCCCATCGGCGTGTAATAGGGGCCACGAATTTCGGTAATGCCACGTGTGCGCGGCTTGCCCTCGCGCTCGTTGGTGCGAATAAAAGAAAATCCTCGTTCACTCATTGCTCTTTCCTCCTGCTTTTGCTAGAACTTCGCTCAACCGTCGCACCTCGAAATCTTCCAGATGCGCAACCATCGTTTCAATATCCAGCAACAACTGTTGATCGGCATAGGGAGTCGCTAAGCGCTCAAACTTGTCCTTCGCGCTCTCCCACGACATCGGGCGGGTGGCAAACCCCTCATAGTCTCGCTTCTCAATGCTATACTGCTCTCCGCTCTTGAGGACAATACGCAAACGGCAGGGCATCTCTTGCGGGAAGCGACTGCTGAGGGCCGCGTCGGGTCGAACCTGCACTTTGCGCAAAAGCGATTGCACATCTTCGCGCAAGATCCGTTGCGGCTCATACTGGGCCGGCGAAACCTCTCCATCTAACAGCGCCACTGCAAGCATGTAAGGCAGGCTATGATCGGCCTCCTCCTTCGTGCTCACCTGTCGCTTATCGCCCTCCTCGCCGCCACCGATGATGTGATAGGCCACGTCAAACGTATCCAGTTCGATGCGCTCAACCTCGCCGGGACGCACCTGATGAGCGGATCGTAGCTCTAATAGCCCTTCTAGAGCCGATTGCGAATGAAATTCGGCGTTGTACTTCTTGACGCTGCTGTTGAGGACCGCCTCCAGATTTTCGTGCTGCCAATCGATGGTAAAAGGTCCGGCAATCGACTCCATAAAACCCTTATTGCCCTCAAAGACCTCCAGCGGCCCCGTAATGCCATGCATCGCCAGGAAAGTTGCATGGGTCGCACCAAAGACAGTATTGGGATAGGCCAGCCCCTTCCAGTTGGAGAGCTTACCCGTACGCGTCACGCGCAGTGCGTTGTTCGCCGTTCCACTAATGGCAACGGCGTTTGCAGTTTGTGCCACGTCCATTCCCAGCGCCTTCGCAACCCCGGCAGCGGCGGCA
>JAICIM010000585.1 GCA_025928885.1 Ktedonobacteraceae bacterium
GTTTTTACCGGCAAAGGTTATGACACTTTTTCGCGCTGGTGGCCGCTCAGCATCCCGGCAGAGCGCGATACAGTCGCGCGGCTACGAACTAAGGAAGCGAGCGTTCGCCCGGGGTTCTTATCAGCAGCTTCACGGCAGGAGAAGCAGGACCAGAAATACAAAGATGTAAAGAAGAAGAATGCATTGTCTCTTGTCAGGAGTGTTTTTACCGGCAAAGGTTATGACACTTTTTCGCGCTGATCTAGCTTCTACTACAACAGGTAGAGCAAATACGGTACTCAGAGGTACCACACAACAAGGAGAATAGAACATGGCTCAGAACCATATCTTCCCAACTCCACTGTCACGACGACGTTTCCTCCAATCTACCGGGGCAATGGCTCTCGGTGGCTCTTTCCTGGCTGCTTGCGCAGGGACCGGCGGCAGCACCAGCGGCGGCAGTACCAGCGGCAACAGTAGCCTTCCCACCCTTCAGCAGTGGTACCATCAGTACGGTGAGACTGGCACACACGAGGCAGTTCTCAAATATGCCAAAGACTACACCAAAGCCAACGTCAAAGTGAGCTGGGTCCCAGGAACCGGCGACGATTACGGCAACAAGGTCCATGCAGCTCTGCTCGGCTCCAATCCACCCGACGTATTTGAATTATCCGGCATTGGTGTTGACCTGATCAAAGCTGGTGCGGTCGAGCCACTCGACGATCTGCTGGCCGATGTCAAGAGCGACTTCACTCCGGCCTCGCTGGCCTCTTTCGTCGTTGATGGCAAGACCTACGGCATCAAGATGCTCAACGACCCGACCTTCGTGTACTATCGCAAGAGCCTGTTCCAGAAAGCCGGTTTGCAGCCGCCAACCACCGTTGATGAGCTGATTAACGCGGCCAAAAAGCTGTCAAACGGCAAAATGAAGGGCATTTATGTTGGCCCCGATGGCGGCGTGGACGCGCTCAGCTACATCTCGCTCTGGAGTTCCGGCGGCGACCTGCTCAGCTCGGACAGCACCAAAGTGACCTTCAACAACGATCGCACGGCTCAGGCGCTCCTGAAGCTGCACGAGCTGAACACCTCCGGCGGCGTGCTGCCTGATGCTCCAACCTTCTGGTGGGACCCCTCGGCCTTCACGCAGGGTCTGGCCGCTATGCAGTGGTGTGGCCTCTGGGCAATGCCAGGCATCACGAAGGCGCTGGGCGACGACTTCGGCATCTTCCCCTTCCCGGCCCTTGACGCGAAGGGTACCCCGGCCACCGTTAATGGCGGTTGGGCGGAGATGGTCTCGGCCAAGAGCAAAAACAAGGAGGCCGCCAAAGCGTACGTCAAGTATCTCTGGGTGACCAGCGCGGAGATCCAGAAAGACTGGAACGTCGGCTACGGCTTCCACGTCCCACCACGCAACAGCACAGCGGCCTCGACCGATAAACTCAAGAGCGGCGCAGCGGCCCAGGCGGTTGATATCCTGACCAAATACGGCCACGCTATCTCACCTTACTGGGATGCCACGATGAACACAGCCTATAAAGATGCCGTCAGCACCATCGTGAAGAGCGGTGGCAACGCCCTCTCCATCTTGAATACGGCTGCCGACAAGTGTTCGACCGAGCTGCAAAAACTGCATAGCTAATCATAGTACGCATTGAACGTAAGGACGCGGTTGATAGAGCAGATGCTCCGTCAACCGCGCCTATCCCTCTATTCCTCTCCTCCGCGCACGGCGGCATATCCTGACGATTGTCGCAGGTAATATAAAAAAAGAAAAGACAACTCGCGCAATATAGAGGGAGACTCTGACGGTTCTTTTTTCAAGGCCGCCTCATCTCATATAATACAAATATACCTATCCAACAAACATGCTGAGAAAGGAGATGGCGCATCCCCTGTTTAACCGGGGAGGATTACGCGCCACAAACGCCTATGAAGTCTTTAAGCACTCCCTCCGCCGCCGAGTTGCAGACTTCGCGCAGTGATAAACAGAAGAATACACGTAGAATACAACAGCAGCATATGTTCAAAAACACGCTGGTCTTCTGGGGTTTTGTCGGGCCATTGGTTCTGGGCCTGATTGTATTCTTCTATATTCCTATTATCTGGAGCCTTATACTCAGTTTCTCCAATGCGCGTTCGGTTCTCATCCCCACCGGATTTGTTGGCTTCGATAACTATAAAGCGATGTTGGCTGATGCGGATTTTATTAAATCTCTACTCACCTTCACCGTCTTCGCGCTATTTATTGTGCCTGCCACCTTCATTGCCGCCCTGGCTCTGGCTTTGCTGGTCAATAGCGCGAAATATGCACAGGGCTTTTTCCGTTCGGTCTTCTTCTTGCCAACGGCTTGTTCGTACGTGCTGGCCTCGATTGTCTGGAAGATGAGCATCTTCAACGGCTCAACGTACGGTCTGGCAAACAACTTGCGTGGAACCTTTTTTGGTCTCGATCCGATCGCCTGGATCTCGACGCCCACTCCTCCCTGGTACTGGCTGGTGCTGGTCACGGTGCGCCTCTGGCTCCAGCTCGGCACGTATATGATTATCTTTATCGCTGGCCTGCAAGATATCCCGCGCGAACTCTATGAGGCCGCGATGGTTGATGGCGCGAAAAAAGGCTGGCAGACGTTCCGTAACATTACATTCCCATTGCTGCGCAACGCCTCCATCTCGGTGTTGCTGCTCAACATCATTGCCGCCTTCCAGGCATTTGATGAATTTAAAAACATCATGACTGGCGGTAACGAGATTCTGGCCCGTCCGCCGCTGATCTACCTGTTCAATGTGGCGTTGACCGATCAGAACTACGGCTATGGTAGCGCGGGAGCCATCATCCTGACGCTCATTATCGTGGTCTTTACACTGATTCAGGGCCGCTTCCTGGGCTTTGGCAAAGCTGAGTAATGTTATGATTGTCAACAATTGCGGATATAAAGGGTAGATGTTATGGAAACACTGGCTTCTCGAAGCGCACGGGCTGAGCGGCCCCGCAAAAAGGAGAGCGAGGTCTCTCCGGGCAAGATCATAAAAGAGGTTTTGCGCTACCTGGCGCTGATCGTGCTGGCGCTCATTTTCCTCATTCCGTTCTATCTGATCGTGAGAAACGGGCTGGCAAGCGAGCAGGAGATCACCTCGCCCAACTGGACGTTCTTCCCCAGCACGCTCCACTTCGAGAATATCGCGGAGCTGTTCAACGATACAGAGGTGCCGTTCCTCTCTGGTCTGGAAAATTCGTTTATTATCGCTCTCTTGCAGACTCTCGGGCAAATTCTGATCTCGGCGCTGGCTGGCTATGGACTGGCCCGCATCCCGTATCGCTGGTCCAATGTGGTGTTCTTCTCCATGTTGTTGACGCTGATGATCCCCTTCGCAGTGATCTTTGTGCCGGTCTACGTGATCGTCTCGTTCCTGGGCTGGGTCAGCACGCTACAAGGTCTGGTGGTGCCGGGCATCTTCAGCGGCTTCACCACCTTCCTGTTTCGTCAGTTCTTCCTCAGCTTCCCCAAAGAGCTGGAGGAGGCGGGACGCGTGGACGGCCTGGGCTACTGGGGCATCTTCTGGCGCGTGGTAGTGCCAAACTCGTGGGGCATCATTTCGGCGTTGGGCGTCATTACCTTTATCGCCAGTTGGAACGCCTTCCTCTGGCCGCTGGTCGTTGGTCAGGATGCCAACGCCTGGACGGTGCAGGTGGTGCTCTCCAACTTCCTCAACGCTCAGGTGCTCAACCTGCATGAGCTGTTTATTGGCACGGCCCTCGCCATCTTGCCGCTGGTGATTATCTTCATCGTCCTGCAACGTTACATCGTTGAAGGCTACAAACAAAGCGGTCTCAAAGGATAATCACCGCCTGTTCGCTTTATTACACAAAAGGTTCCTGCCGTTCAAACAAGAGGCAGGAACCTTTTTGATACACCATGAAATCTCCGAGTGGCGTTTTATTCTGCGTCGTGTGGCGCGGGATAGCCCCAGACAACATCACCGGTCACTTGCAGCGGTATCTCGCCGCCTGGATACGATTGCAACAGCAGTTTCTTCGCCTCGCGGTCAAATTCGTCGGCGCGGGCCTGCCCCATCCGTTCGCGCGAGAAGCCGGAGCGCGAATGATACGATTCGATATAATCGTCGAGCGTCTGGACAAGCGAAATAGGGGCAGTTCTCCACTCACCCACTTTGCGAAACAATCCATGCCGCTCCAACTCCTCAAGCACATCGTACTTGTAATCTTTGGCGTCCGTGCGATAGCTTTTGAGCACATCGCTGAGCGATGACCAGGGATCGGGTCGCGTATCAACGCCCACGATGGCGAGATACCCATCTGGCACGAGCAGCTCGCGGAAACGTGGCAGCACAACGTTCCAATCCATCCAGTGCAGGCTCGCACCAGCCGTGATCAGCGCATAGGGGGGATCGAGCGCAATCTCCTCAATGCGCCCGTAGAGCAAGTTCAGGTGGGGGTGCTGACCATTGGGCAGGCGTTTGCCCTCTTCGATCATGGCCTGCGAAAAATCGACCGCATCAACGCGCTCAA
>JAICIM010000383.1 GCA_025928885.1 Ktedonobacteraceae bacterium
TCTAACACTTTGCTGATTTGTTGCGCTATCGGGTCCATCGATTGGCCGTAGCGCTCCTTCATCATATGTTTAAAGTCGATGCTGTTATGGAGCGCGTAGAGAAGCTGCATGCGCTGACCCGACATGTCGCCAAAGATCGCTTCTGCAATCAGGGTTAGTCTCTCCTGAGCAGATCCCGGTTGCGCACGGATTTGCTCGATGGCCCTGGTCAGCGTCTGCATCTGGCGCTCGATGATGGCGTAGACCAGATCTTCTTTTCTGGCAAAATGCAGATAGAGGGTGCCTTTGGCAATCCCTACTCTGCTGGCAATCTCATCCATTGCCATTTCGTGATATCCCTTCTCCAGCAAAACCTCTTCGGCTGCCTGGAGGATGAGATCCTCGCGCTCCTGCCTCTGCTTTTCTCTTAACGAACGATGCCCGACCATCTTCTGGCCCAAACCTCCCTTCAGGAGACCACAATGTGACCTGTTGGTTACCTCATGACATTTATATGTATTGTATGACTTCGTTTTCTCTCTATGACTCTATAGTCATAATAATAACTCAAAAGTCACACACTGTCAAGCCTCTCAATTTTTTATAACGTTCTGGCCTACCCATTTGGTTCGCCTGTAAAAATTCAGCAATGAGTCCCATTTCTCGCGCTTTATTACGAGCGTTGTTCGTTTAGTAGATAGACGGGAGGGCGAAGGGAAATTTTTTCAGGAGGAGTAGGTGTGTTTTGTCCCTCTCCTGGTCGATACAAAACACATCACTGGATTTGCATGAAATATCTTAAATTTAGCTTGCATGAAGTTGTTGCCGCTCTACTTATTCTTGCGGCGACCGTGCTGCGCCTCGTCTTTACCGCTCAAGGAGGCCCGCTCACCAATAGTGATGAGGGGACAATCGGCATCATGGCGCTGCATATTGCCTATCGCGGCGAGCATCCTATTTTCTTTTATGGGCAATATTATATGGGCGCGTTAGAGGCATATGTCGCGGCGGCGTTCTTTCATCTCTTCGGGCCATCGCTCTTTACGCTGCGTCTCGGTCTGGTGCTGATGTTTACCGGCTTTCTCGCCTCTACCTATCTGCTCACGCGCCTGCTCTATTCAAAAACCTGGGCTTTGGTGACCCTGCTCCTGCTGGGACTGGGTTCGAGCTACGTGCTGGGCCGCGAATTGAGCGCGATCGGTGGCTATCCCGAAACGCTGCTCTTTGGTTCTCTCTCCTGCCTGCTCTCCTGCTGGCTGGCCCTGACCTGTAATCCTGCTCTGCCGATGCGCAAACGAGTATGGCGCTTCGTGGCCTATGCCGGCTGGGGCTTAATCGCTGGTTTGGGCCTCTGGTCCGATCTGCTGATCATTCCCTTTGTGCTTCTGCCCGGCCTGCTCCTGCTGGTCGCCTGCTGGCGTGAACTGCTCCAGGTGGTGGCAGCGCTCTCCGCGTTGCTTGGCCTCGCCATCGGCGCCTATCCCCTGATCCGCTACAATCTGACGGCTGCCCCCGGCAAAGATTCGCTAACAACCTTGCGGGGCTTGCACGGTACATCCAATTCTTATCTGGAACTGGTCAATATTGTCAAGGAATGGAGGGGAACAGTTCAGGTCAGTATCCCTATGATGACGGGCAATCCCTTTTGTCCCGTGACCGAACTTTCGTTTTTAGGACCGAACAGCCCGCGCTCGCTGCAATGTACGCTAATTCATGGTGTCTGGGGCGTTGGCTATCTGCTCGTCTTTGCCATCGCCTTTGTACTGGTCTTCTGGGCTATTTGGCATGGTTTGCGCCGTCGCGCAACTGTGGAAGAGCGACGGGACGTGATACGGCAGATGGCTCGTTTGTCGCTGCTGGGCGCTGGCCTGTTGGGGCTGCTGCTCTATGCCTTTAGCGATGCCCCGCTCACGTGGCCTGGCATTCACGGACGCTACATCATTGGCCTGCTCATCGTCACTCCCGCCATCCTCTGGCCCCTCTGGGCTGGCCTGCGCAACATTCAAGTGCGCTTTGTGGGCCTCTTTACACGCATTGCCAGTGCTATTTCGCTCGTTGGTATGTGCGCGGTGTTGATCGCGGGAACGGTGCTGGCTTTTGCCGAGCTGCCTGCGATTCAGGCAAAGAATCAGCACGATCAAACTCTGATCACTAACCTGGAGCATCTAGGGGTGAAACATATCTATACGGACTACTGGACCTGCAATAAGATCGCTTTTCTCAGCGCCGATAAGGTGATCTGCGGCGTCGTCACCGGTTCACTTACTCCCAGCCATAACCGCGACCCACATTACTATGATATCGTGAGCGCTGATCCCGCCTCGGCCTACGTTTTCCCGGTCGATACTGGCTATAACATTCCTTCCGATGGCAGCAAGCACATCCCTGCCGTGGAGCAGAAGTTGCAGTCCAAAGGCGTGAAGTATCGCTATCTTGTACAGGATGGCTATATCTTTTATGTCCCGGAGGTCTGAGAGCCGGAAGAAACAGCTTCTTTTTCTGATGGGGGTGGCACCCGCTGCCCCTCAGTATTTCTCCTCGTTAGCTTATCGCCAAACTGAATACCCCGTTTCTCCACCAGCGCGAAGAGCAGCAGCATGCAGGGTACGATAAACACCAGGAACCAGCCCCAGTAGAGATTGTAGAGGATCAGATTTTTCCAGCCCAGGTTATACAGATGGAGCACGGCCAGATGGGTGAAATCTTCCAGCAGCTTGAGGTGCCACATATAGATGCCGAAGGAGAGCAGGCCGATCCAGCGCAACGGCGTCCACTCAAAGGGCCGCTTGAGCCAGTCTGCTCCAAATAAGATAGCAGCGACGCAGGCACCGTAACCGATGGAATAGCCAAGCTCGCCGACGTGATCGAGCAGGGGAAAGTAGTTGTCGAACAGGGGCCAGGTGTGGGGAAACTTCTGGTCATATTTCCACATAAACATGGCGTAGAGCCAGAACAGGCCCGTGACGAAGAGCCAGGGAGCCAGCCGTCGCGTTACCAGACGAAACCGGCCCTCGTTGCTCTGCGCCCGCCAGTAGATATAGAGCGTACTTACCAGCATGCCAATGCCGAAATCCTCCAGAAATTTGCCATGCAGTCCGGCGCTCGGCACGCCATAAAAGAAGAATAGGAAGACGTTGATGACGGTGCGTGGGAGATGAAACGTCTCCGTTGGATGCTGCGTCAAATAGAGTCCCAGCGTACGGCTGAGAACACCCCAGGCGATGACGCCGCCCAGGCAACAGAGCAGCGCGGCGAGGCGTTTCGGTGGTGCGATACGGCGAACCAGCAGCGCAATGCCCAGCGTCAGCAGTGGGAGCAACAGATAAAACTGCCACTCAACGGCCAGCGACCAGAACGGCCCATTGATCTGCTTAAATGCAGTGGGCGAGGAGTCCATGAAGAGGATCACGAACATAAACAGGTCGCCCAGCCGATTGAATTGCAGGAAGTTTGGCGTGTAGATCAGGATCATCAGGAAGAGGGTTACATAATAGGCGGGCAGGATGCGCAGCGCACGCCGTATATAAAAATGGCGGGCCAGCGGCCAGGAGGAGTCGAAGAGCAGCGCCTTCGCATAGGGCATAAATAGCAGGAAGCCCGAGAGCACAAAGAAGAGCGTCACACCCGTATCGCCAGCATAGGCGAGGCTGGCGATCCAGCGCGAAACTTTGCCTGGATACCAGAGCCGAATATCCTGCGTCGTCACCAGCGTAAGATGATAGACAACAACGCTCAGGCAGGCGATAGCCCGCACGCCATCCAGCGAGGCGATGGTGCTTTTCTGCTTTTTCCCTTCCAACAGTGCAGTCAGCCATTGAATGAAGCGCTGCCATATATTCGGCGTCTCTTTTTTACCAATCTCAACCTGCATGCAATATCTCTCAATCTGATCTAAATCCTGCAATAGCTATATACTTCCGAGCATACTCTATCAAACAACCCAGCAACTGGCAACAAAAGTTTCCGGCGCTATTACTTCTGTGTGCTCTTTATTCAGAGACGATTCAGGAGCAGACTGGTTTCTTTTTCACAGGTTGGGAGAGCAAAAAGAATGAGCGCGGATCTTTCTCAATCCACGCTCATGTTTATGATTATCGATGGAGTGAAAAGCATTCTAGAGTATGCTATCGCCGCCATTGTTCGCGTTATTGCTGCCGGCGATGGTGCTACCACGAGAGGTGCTACCGCTGGAGGAGCCGCCACCAAAGTTACCACCGCCGCCACCAAAATCGATGCCACTGCCACCGAGGAAGTGTTTGGCGGCGAGAGCGGCCAGACCTGCCACTGCGAGCTTTGCGCCAGTGCTGCCCAGGGGACCGCCAGGGCCGAACAACTGATGCAGGATATCAGGCTGTTGCTGCTGAGCATATGCCGTCAAACGTGCTGCATCTTGCGGCGACATACGGTTAGGATCGGTCGTCTGGATGCCCGCCTGACGTGGATCATAGCCCTGCTGTGTCAATGCATTCACCAATCCCTGCAAGAAGTTGGTGCGCTGTTGAGGCGGCATCTGATTATAATATTGCTGGTGTACCTGCTCAATGGCCTGTGGAGGCGCGTTTTGCACAAAATGCTGATACTGCTGCCGCGCCTGATCTTCCGGGATCTGGTTGTAGGTGCCTTGATCCCAGGACTGTGCATACTGCTGAGTCAGCTGCGGATTATTTTGATAATGTGGATTATTTTGATAGTACTGAGTCATCAAACATCTCCTTTATGTATATGAAGCGGGAATTTCCCTCTCTTTCCGGTGATATGCCCTTTATGCTCGTGGTTTGTGGCACCTTAACAACACTTTATGGTACACGTTGATGGAACCGAAAAGGATACTGTGCCGTATGAGCGTCCTTGATAGCGTAATTGCTCAGGTTTTCGACATAAAAATGTGCCTTGCCTTCTCTCCAACGATCAAGTAAGATGGTGAATGCATCGATTTTGCTGAACAGATCGAAGCAAGGCTCACAACGAGAGTTTCTAGATGAATCGGATTGACCGCCTGACCGCTATCCTTTTGCTCTTACAAACAGGCAAACGCAGCGCCGCAGAGATTGCCCGGCATTTTGAGGTGTCCCGGCGCACCATTCAGCGAGATATCGATGCTCTCGGCGAAATGGGCATTCCCATCGCCGCCGACCTGGGTGCCACTGGCGGCTATAGCTTACCTGCAGATTATACCCTGCCCCCGCTCGCTTTGACCTTGCACGAGGCCCTCCTGTTGCACCTGGCCCTGAGCAGTCTCTCCCAACTCAGCACGACTCCCTTCAAGCAGGAGCGCGAATCGCTGCTCGCCAAAGTCCAGACCTTGTTGCCCCAACGCGAGAGCGAGCAGCTTGAACAGCTCACAAACACACTTTCCCTCAACGTTCCCTCGCTGTCCTATCCAACTCCGTTTCTTGATCAGCTGCTGGAAAGCGCTCGCGAGCAACAGTGGGTCTGCGTCACCTACCGCTCCGAAAAAGGAGTCTCACAGCAAACGATCCTGCCAACCCATCTGCGTACCCAGGAAGGTCTCTGGTACTGTGATGCCTACTCCCATGAGCGTCAGGCATGGCGTATCTACCGCGTTGACCGCTTTCTGGACGTGAAAGCCGCCCCATCGCCTCCACGATCGTTGGAACACTCTATCCCGATTCCCACCCGTGAACATCCTGCATTTCCTGAGATACGTGTCCACCTGACTGCCCGTGGCGTTCTGCGCCTGGAACACGATGCTAATCTGGGTCCTCGCCTGCAACGCCAGGGCAATGGCGAAGGATTGCTTCATTTGCACTGGCGGCCAAAGGAGTACGATTGGCTTGTGCGCGTCTTATTGAGCCTCGGTACCGACGCCGAAATACTTGCTCCAGAAGAGTTGCGCACTCGTGTTCAGCAAGAGGCTCAAAAAATTGCTCATCACCACGCCGAATTATGACATAAGGTTGTCGCCATTCTCTTGCTATACTCTCCCACAGATAGGTGATAGAGCTTTCTATTTACCTGGGGTCAGATAAATACGAGGGAATACAATCATGACAACGCACGCGTTAGTACTCGGCGGAGGTGGTATAGCTGGGATTGCCTGGGAGACCGGGCTACTCGTGGGGCTGGCCGATGCCGGAATAGATGTTCGCAATGCCGATCTGTTTGTGGGAACTTCGGCAGGTTCCACCGTGGCAGCACAGATTACCAGTGGGGTTTCATTGGAAGCACTCTTCCAGCGGCTGGTTGATCCCGCATTACAGACTCACGAACTGGCAGCGCAACCGGACTTTGAGAAGATGCTTGCTGATTTCGCACGCGCTTTCAAACAAGGAGGAACCGGTTTAGAGATTATGCAACGCATTGGCGCTCTGGCGTCAGCAGCTCATACAGCGTCAGAGGCCCAGCGCCGGGAGGTAATTGTCTCACGGCTGCCGGTACATAGCTGGCCCCAAAGCCGGTTAGAGATAGTGGCTGTTGATGCGTTTAACGGCGAACGAACTGTTTTCAAAAGAGATTCTGGGGTTGAGCTGGTTGACGCGGTGATGGCTAGCTGCGCGTTACCCTATGCGTGGCCTCCTGCGATCATCAATCAGCGTCGCTATATCGATGGTGGGTGCTACTCGCTAGCAAATCTGGACCTGGCTGCTGGTTTTGACAAAGTTCTGGTACTCCAGCCCGCCCTACCTCCAGTCCCTGTGCTGGAAAGCCTGGATGAGCAGATGGAGCGTGTGCAGCGTGAGGGAGCGCGGATAGAGCTGATCGCGCCCGATGAGGCAATGAAGGCTGCCCTGGCCTCCGTTAGAGGCAATGCGCTTGCTCTCTCCCTGCGAGGAATCGCCGCCGCATTGGGACGAGAGCAGGGCAAGCACGAGGCCACTCGCGTCGCTGCTCTGTGGCAATAGTCGAAAAATCCTTTCAAAACCGGTAATATGCTTCGTAGTTGCGGGGGGGGTTTTGGGCGGGGCGTAGGTGGTGAAACACAGCCCCCCCACCAGAAAAAGCCACGCACGCAAAAGAATAAAATAAAA
>JAICIM010000548.1 GCA_025928885.1 Ktedonobacteraceae bacterium
GACTTTATCGCGCCGGGTCAGCTTGTAGAGTGGTTCGATTGCGCGATAAAGTCGCGCGACTACGAAATTTTTGTCGTTTATGCGTGTTCGAGGGCGTGCAGGATGGCGCGGCGGGTGATGACGGTGGTCATCTGGCGGCGGTAGTCCTGCGAACCGTGAATATCGGCGACCAGTTCCAGACCTTCCGTGGCGTGGCTGGCAGCTTCAGCAACGGTGGTCTCGTCCAGCTTCTTGCCGACAAGTGCGGCCTCGACGGCGCTGGCACGGGTTGTCTGGATGGCGGCACCCGTGATGGCGACACCGGCGGAGGTGCAGGTGCCATCGCTATCGAGCGTGATCACGGCAGCTGCCCCAGTGACGGCATAGTGAGAGGCTTTGTTGGCGAGCTTCTCATAGGCGCTACCGGTGCGGGCCGGTGGAACCGTAAAGCGAATCTCAAGCAGGATTTCGTCGGGTTCCAGGGCCGTTGTGAACATGCCAACGAAAAAGTCGTCGGCTTTGATGGTGCGTTTGCCGTTTGGCCCCTGCGCAACGACCTCGCCACGCAGCGCCAGGACGACGCCCGGCATGTCTGAGGCTGGATCAGAGTGCGCGATGCTGCCACCGATGGTGCCACGGTTGCGCACCTGCTGATCGGCAATCACCGAGGCGCATTCGGGAATGATCGGGAAATAGCGCTTCAATACGTCAGAGCGTTCGATCTGGGTGTAGGTCGTGAGTGAACCAACGGCCACCACGCCCTGCTCCTCGCGAATGTAGGAGAGGCCGGAGATGCGCCCGATATCGACCAGATGGCCCGGCTGCGAGAGACGGAGCTTCATGGCCGGGAGCAGGCTATGACCACCGGCCAGCACCTTTGCATCGTCGCCATATTGTTGTAAGAGAGCAATTGCTTCATCCACCGTTTGCGCGGGATGGTAATCAAATGGTGCGGGAACAGACATAGTATTTTCTCCTCTTCACCGTCAACATTTTAGCATGTGAGAGCAGATGGCAGCGCCATCTGCTGTGTGTAACTTATTTCTGATGAATGACTTTCCAGAGCTTTTCCGCTCGGAAAGGCATATCGACGTGTGGCACGTCCAGCGCATCAGCGATTGCCGCTGCCACAGCTGGAGTCGAGCCGATTGTACCAGCCTCACCGACACCCTTGACGCCCAGCGGATTGACCGGGGTCAGCGTGACGGTGTGGTCAAGCTCGAATTGCGGGAACTCTTTGGCGATCGGCATGGCGTAGTCCATCAGGGTTGCCGTTAGCAACTGGCCGTCCTCGCCATAGACTACCTCTTCCCACATCGCCTGACCGACGCCCTGTGCGATGCCGCCATGTACCTGTCCCTGCACAATCATCGGGTTTAACTGGCGTCCGCAGTCATCGACCGCGACAAAACGTGTCAAGGTGGCCTCGCCGGTATCTTTATCGACCTCGACGGCGCAGATATGGGTGCCGAAGGGGAAGACGCAGGCATCTGGCTCAAAGAAGACCGTCGTTTCCAGGCCCGGCTCAATGCCAGGAGCCAGCGTATTTGACAGGTTGGCGGCAGCAGCCACTTCGGTAAACGAGACGGCTTTTTGTGGCGAACCGGCGACCGAGAACTTGCCGTCCTCAAGCTCCACATCCGATGGGCTGGCCTCAAGCATATGAGAGGCGATCTGTTTCATTTTGTCTTTCAGCCGCTGGGTCGCATTGAAGACCGCCGAGCCGCCAACCGCCGTCGTGCGGCTGCCATAGGTGCCGCGTCCCTCCGGTGTGGAGTCGGTATCGCCGTGCATGATGATCACGTTCTCAACTGGAATCGTGAACTCTTCGGCCACGATCTGAGCAAACGTCGTCTCCTCTCCCTGCCCATGTGGAGAGGCTCCGGTGTAGACCATGACGGTGCCGCTCTGTTCGACGCGCATGCGGGCGCTTTCGTAGAGGCCGACCGGGGCCGTTCCCTTCGGTCCGAATCCACAGATTTCTATGTAGGAGGAGATTCCGATGCCCATCAGCTTGCCCTCGGTTCGCTTCTGTGCCTGTTCCGCACGAAGCTGCTCGTAGCCGATGATCTGCATCGCCTTCTCAAGCGCTGGCACATAGTCGCCGGTATCGTAGACCGCACCAGCCGACGATTTGTACGGGAACTGCTCAGGCTTGATGAAATTGATTTTGCGAATCTCTACCGGATCTTTTCCCAGTTCGCGGGCCACAAGATCCATTGCACGCTCGACGGCGTAGGTTGCCTCTGGACGGCCCGCGCCACGATAGGCGTCGGTAGGAGCTTTGTTGGTAAAGACCACATCGGCGCTGAGATGGACGGGGATGTCATACGAGCCGCAGGCAACGGGGAAGCCGAAGGCAATCATAATCACGTCGGTAAAGAGCTGCGAATATGAGCCAAGATCCGAGATGCCGTGAACCTTCAGACCGGTGACGCGTCCTTCTCTGGTTGCCGCCACCTCGATATAATCGACCTGATCGCGTCCGTGGACCGTCACGGCTAGATTTTCGCTGCGGTCCTCGATCCACTTCACGGGCCGACCAAGCTGCATAGTCGCAAACGCGGCCACCATCTCTTCTGGATAGACGTTGAGCTTGGAACCGAAGCCGCCACCAACCTCGGGTACGATGACGCGCACCTGATGTTGAGGAAGGCCAACCTGGCTGGCTAAAATATTGCGCAGCAGGTGCGGGATCTGGGAAGAACTCCAGACGGTCAGCGTTTTATCGGATTTGCGATAGTCCGCGACCACGCCGCGCGTCTCCATCGAGACGGGGGCCAGGCGCTGATTGACGATGCGTGTCTTGACGACGACGCCGCCATCGGCCTTTGTCTGCTCGAAAATCTTGTCCATCTCCTCAGACGGTGGGTGAATGCTGTGCGCGATATTGGTGCCGAACTCTTCGTAGAGCAGCGGCGAGCCGGGCTGCATGGCTTTTTCTACGTCAACGGCTGCCGGGAGCGGCTCGTAGTCAATCTCGATCAGATCAATGGCGTCGCGGGCGGTGTAGGGGTCTTCGGCGAGAACGACGGCAACGGGATCACCATAAAAGCGCACCTTGCCCTCGGCCAGCGCCCCACGCGTCCCCATGCCATTAGCGATATGGCCGATGGGAACCGCCACGGCGATGTTGGCGACCTTGCCTTTGAGATCCGCTGCTGTATAGACTGCGACTACTCCGGGGTAGTCGAGAGCTGGTTTGGTATTGATGCTGTTGATGCGTGCGTGTCCATAAGGACTACGAAGTACGGCCATGTGAAGCATTCCAAGCAGTTTGATGTCATCCACATAGGTTGCCTGTCCGGTAATCAACCGGGGGTCTTCACGTCGCTTGATCGATGTGCCAAGCATAGCTGCAATGCCCATACGTACTCACATCCTTTCTCACCTATGAGAAATGAAAGCAGGTCAAAAACAGTGGCTTGTTATTTGTATGTTATTGGTGTGTCAGGCTAGTCGCCAGCGCCAACGGGTTCGCTTGTGCTGGTCTCCATCTTTTCGGCGGCATATTGCACGGCGCGAACGATGTTCTGATAGCCGGTGCAGCGGCAGATGTTGCCCTCCAGCCCCTTGCGGATCTCGGCCTCGCTGGGATTGGGGTTGTTCTTGAGCAGTTGATAGGAGGCCATAATCATGCCAGGGGTGCAGAAGCCGCATTGCAGGCCGTGCTTTTCCCAGAAACCCTCCTGAATCGGATGCAGGCTTCCCTCTGGGGCCAGGCCCTCGATCGTTGTAACCTCGCTGCCATCGGCCTGTACGGCCAGGACAGTGCAGGATTTGACCGCCTCGCCATTGAGCAGGACAATACATGCGCCACATTGAGAGGTGTTGCAGCCAATATGTGTCCCGGTCAAGTCTAAGGCGTCGCGTAAATAATGCACCAGCAATGTACGGGGTTCGACCTCTGAATGATGTTGTTTCCCATTCACTGTGACTGTAATTGCACGCTTCATCGTCATTGATGGTACCTCCATCTTTCTAGTTGCATACATTTCGTCACTTCAAAAAATGAAGGACGAGTGACAACACGTTTAGAAAACTGTGAAAGTGCATTGAAAAGTATGGGAGTGGTGATCCCTCCTGGCACCTATATCTAGTGTATCTCAACTAGTTGAATAGGTTCAACTCCTTTCTGGAAGTGACCAGAGAGAATACGGAGATAGTGGACGCATCCACCGTGATGATTTTAGTTGGAATGAAGAAATAGACTATTGTGTTATTCAACGCCTACAAGAACATCGCCATTGCACGCATCCTATCCCCGGGTGGTCATCAGAAAAGACGAGCAGCAAATTTATGACCACAGAGAGCGTAGCACAAGAGAGGTTGGATTGTCAATTGTAGAAGCGTGCAATGAGGCTGAGTTTGCAAAGGGGAAGCTCAAGGGTATTTGGTTGATCGAGTATGTCGATCTTTGATGGCTAAAACTACTGAGGAATGCAGGCATGCTCAAAGGGAGATGAGACAGGAGAGGAGAGAAACGCTTAAAAGCGCTTTCTCCTCCCTTCGCGCTAATTATTGTTGTTGTTATTATCGTTGTTATTATTATCGTTATTATTGTTGTCGTTATTATTGTTGTCGTTATTATTATTTTTATCTTTATTGTTGTTTTTAGGATTGATGAGCGTAAAGAAGGCGGCACGATCTTGAGCGACGGAGCAGTCGCCCACACCTTCTTTGTGAAACTGCATAATCACCAGCGTGACTCGATTAATGGCGCTATCCTGATTATCGGTGGGAATTTTCAAGGTTGTGCTGCCGTCATGCGTTGTGGTGGAACTGTAGGATGCTGTTGCGCCGCTGGGCCAGTAGACGGTGGCATTGACGGTGGCGCCATCGACGCCGATGGGGTTGCCGTGATCGTTCTGGACAAA
>JAICIM010000751.1 GCA_025928885.1 Ktedonobacteraceae bacterium
AAAGTGCGGCTCGTCTATCGTAAATCCAATGGTGAGATTAGCGAGCGCGTGCTTGATCCGCTGGGGCTGGTTGCCAAAGCCGGGATCTGGTATCTCGTCGCCATCTCGCATGACGATCTGCGCATCTTTCGCATCTCACGCGTGCGGCAGGCTGAGATGCTGGATGAGCCGAGCCAGCGGCCCGATGATTTTGATCTGGAGCAGTACTGGATCAAAGTGAGCACCGAGCTACAACAGTGGGAGATGTATCCGGTGAGGTTGCGCATCTCGCCGACGTTTGTGCCGATCTTACCACAGATATTAGGGGAGGCCGTTCATCAGCAGATTGAGCGGGCCAGCCCACCAGATGAGGAGGGGTGGATTACTATGACGCTGGAGTTTGGTTCGTTTGTCCAGGCCCGCAGCCAGCTGCTCGGCTTTGGGACCTTTGCTGAAGTGCTGGAGCCAGTGGAGTTGCGCGAGGCTGTGATCCAGCTGGCATCAGGGATTGTAGAATTCTATAAGAAGAAGGGCGAGCAGAATATGAGTCATCATTGACAGAGGATAGACTCTTGTTACCTCGTGCAACTATTTTCCTGAACCGCATGCGCCACCTGATAGCAGTTTCCAGAATAGATCGCCTTCGTTTCAAATTATTGCACTAAATCATGACTATAGTAGAATTTATTATCAGAAAACAGAGGAAAGGCAGAAACATAAGAAAAACAATAGTGTTTACTGATATTATTTTTCTTGTTGACATAAGGCAGATAGGAGTGTTATGATTCTGGAGACTCATCCACACCTTTTGAGCGAAAAGTCGATCTTCTGGCTCTTTGAAGGAAAACGGAGCAAGTAGAGAAAAAGGAGTTCTAAGATATGACAATTTCACAGGAGAGTGGGTCAGAACCCTCGGTCCGGGCGCGTAATCTGGTGCGTGGAGCATATGACTTACATGTGCATACGGGGCCTGATATCATGCCCCGATCGATTACTGACATAGAGCTTGCCCAACAATGCAAGAAATGGGGTCAGGCCGGTTTTGTTATCAAGTCCCATTACACTCCTACCGCTGAGCGAGCTGCCCTGGTACGTTCACTCTACCCGGAGGTGAATGTATTGGGTGCTATTGCCCTGAACGATGCGGTTGGCGGATTGAATGCCCTGGCCATTGAAATCGCAGCTCGTGAAGGCGCACGCCTCGTCTGGTTGCCAACGGTGGACTCGGTTAACGAAGCCATTAAGGGGGCTGACGTTCCCCTGGCCAAATTGCCTTTCTGGGCAAAGCTCCAGCGTGACTTGAAGGCGCAGGGCGTGAAGAGTAAAACAGTTCCGGTGGTTGATGCGAATAATACTGTTCTCCCGGAGACACGCGCTTGCCTTGCCTCGATCGCCAAACATCGTCTCGTGCTGGCTACCGGCCACCTGGGGCGCGATGAGATTTTTGCTGTGGTGGATGCGGCGCTGGAGGAGGGCGTACAGCAGATCATTATCACGCATCCTGAGTTTCCGACGCAGGATCTTTCGGTTGAAGATCAAGCCGCGCTCGCCCGGCGTGGAGTTTTTCTCGAACGTTGCTTTACAACAGCCCATACTGGTAAGGTTTCCTGGGAGCAGATGTTTGCGAATATTCGTGCTACTGGCCCTGAACATTCCTTCCTGGCAACGGATCTGGGGCAGCCAGTCAATCCTCCAGCAGAAGATGGCCTGGCACTGATGGTCGATCATCTGCTCGCTGCTGGTTTTTCAGAAGCGGAGGTGGTTACGATGGCTGTTACCAATACTGTACGACTTGCTACAGGTAGCGTTTAGTAAGCTGCTTTAACTGCGGGGGTCTTCGTGGCTTGACAGGTTCTGATGATGATGGTTGGTTTCCTCAATGCTTCGTTAAGATTGTTAACAAAATTGTTAACCAGAAGATTTCCCGCTGGACGGCAGGGAGAAGCTCGCTTTTATAATTGCAAGCTTCTTTCTGCTTGGAGATAGAGATGCCATATTGTATTTGGAAAGAGAGAACACTATGCACATTTCTATGCGATTATGGTGGTCATTTTTGGCCCTTTGGCTACTTGTTGGTCTAAGTCTAGCCAGTTGTGGTGGGTCTAACGCGACTCCTGACAATAGTATGACGTTGAACGTGGGACAAATCAGCGATTCAGTCGCGTTTTTCCCTTTTTTTGTTGCCGAGCAGCAAGGCTTTTTTAAGAAAGATGGATTGACATTAGGAAGCCGTCCCCGACTTGGCACAGGCGCAAAGGTTGCCACGGCGCTTGCAGCTGGGAGTATCGACGTTGCAGGCGGAGTCATTACCGATGCTTTTAATCTGGCGACCGTCGATCCGCAAGTCAGGATTATCGGATCACTTGTCAACGGGTATTATGTTGATGTCGTCGTGAGCAAAAGCTTTGAGCAACAGACACATCTCACAGCGACCAGCCCGCTTGCTGATAGGGTGAAAGCATTGAAAGGCAAGAAGATAGGGATTACGGGGCCAGGAAGCGGTA
>JAICIM010000243.1 GCA_025928885.1 Ktedonobacteraceae bacterium
ATGGCTCCTTCATCCAGGCATCAGCGCCTGCCGCTGCCGAGAGCCAGAACGATGCGAACACAGCACCGCTATCGGATGCGCCAGAAGAGCGGCAAGGCGACACCGATCGCTCCACCGTTCCGGTACCGATAGAGCCGAAAGCATATTCGACGGTCCCGATCTATATCGTCGAACAAGAGGATGCCGAAGAGCGGCGGCGGCGCATTGCAAGGCTCGATCCCGATTTTGCCGCGCTCGATGAAGAGCAGGAGGCAAACAATGCGCTCCCACTCTCGCCGCTTGCGGGTATTACGACCCATGAAAATATTCCACAGGTTGTGGGAGCGCCTCAAGTCGCCCACGCCGTACAGATACAGGGGACGCCCCAATTCAGAGGCGGTGGCGCGAGTCACGGCACCATACCGCAATCCTATGCGCCTGCAAATCCACCGCCCGACATGGGTTATTATGCCGGAGATCAGCGCTCTTCTCATCTGCCAGTTGCCCGTAGCTCTCCTGAGACGCCGTTGCCGCGATCGATCATGCCGTTGCCTCAACGCGCGATACACTCATTGCGCGATCAGAAATGGCTGCGCATTGGCCTTATCGCGGGCCTGCTGCTGGTGATTTTCTTGCTCGGCGGCATGGGACTCACCCTTCTCAGCTCGACACCCGCTCTCGCACTCGATGGCGATACCACCATCGCTCAGGGCGACACGCTTCATCTCAACGGCAACCATTTTCTTTCCGGCGGCACCGTTATATTAACGCTTGATCGTACAACACCACTGTATTCTGCTGACCACGACTCCGAAGAAAATTTTGGCTCGAATCATCTCTATACACTCAATACTATAGTATTTGGCACTAGACTCATCCGAAATGCTCTTCCAGGCAATACAATTAAAGTTAGCAAAGATGGTACATTCAAAGTCGATATTCAAGTTGGACTCGATTGGAAGATCGGCGAACATAGCATTCAAGCCAACGAAGGCTCAGGAGCGCGTACGGCCTCGCTCACGTTTACGGTCACGCAACCAACGCCTGTTCCCAATCCGAACACCACCACAACCGCCGATAGCGGGTCACCAACGACAAATACCAGTTCGCCAGAGACGCCGGCACCCATCACTGTCGTGGTCACGCCGCCAACGCTCGTTACCAGCGGTCTCAGCGGCGTTGCTCCTGGCCTCCTGACATTTGGCCCGGCCAACGAAGGGGATCAGCAGGCGGCAACATCATCTGTTGTACTGAATACGACGGGGACGGCGCTGCTCACGTGGAGCGCCTCCTGGGATCAGAAGCTGGCTCCCTGGCTCCAGATGAAGCCAGCCACCGGACAGATTCAGGCTCCGGCCTCGCAAAAAATCGCCGTCAGCGCCTCGCCTGCCAACCTCAAAGCTGGCACCTACAAAGCGCCGATCACCTTCACTAACACGCTGAATGCCCAGACGGTCACGCTCAACGTCGTCCTGACCATCCAGGGCAGTTGTTTCAAAGCGACTCCCACCAGCCTGACCTTTACCGGTACAGTTGGCGCGGCTGATCCAGCTTCACAAACCGTGACCATCAATAATTGCGGCCAGGCCAGCAAATGGAGTGCAACCACCTCGGCCAATAGTAGCTGGCTGGTAACTCAGCCAGCTAGCGGCAGCAGCGCTCAGAACGGCACGCAGGATGTCACAGTTACTGCCAGCAGCCAGAAGCTCGCCGCCGGCAGCTATCAGGGCCAGATCCTGCTTAGCGATGGCAGCGCTCAGGTCACAATCTCCGTCACGCTGACCATCCAGGCCGCGCCGCAACTCGCCGTCAGCCGTCCCAGCATTGCGGTCGCGAAAATGTGTCAATTGAGTGGAGGAACCTGGACCTGCTCCGAGACGCTGAGCAGCTCAAGCACGCAGGGGAGCCTCGCCTGGACCTCAAGCAATAATGCTAGCGGCACGGTGACAATGACCCCCGCGAGTGGTACAATCGCAAAAGGTCAAACCGCGTCGGTTGCTATTACCATACCGGTCGCTTCCTGTGCGGCCAACTTCACCTTGACATTCGCTGGCCCGGCAAATAGCGTTGATGTCCCGATAGATTGCAGCAATACGCAACCAGTCTCGTAAGCAAGTGTAGTAGCAGTTGTATGGCGTCACTGACGCCCGGGAGGAGCGGTACACGTAGTCTATGGAACAAGATCCCTTGATTAGTACACAGATAAGAGACTATCTGATCCGCTCCAGCCTGGGCGAAGGAGGCATGGCGCGTGTGTATCGGGCGTATCATCTGCGCCTGCGTCGTGAGGATGCCATCAAGATCATCTTGCCCGGCATCGCTCACGACCCAACGTTCAAAGCGCGTTTCGAGCAGGAGGCGCAACTCGTCGCTACCCTGGACCATCCCAACATCGTCTCGATCTACGATTTTGGTGAGGATCGTAGTCTAACCTATCTGGCAATGCAATTTGTCGGCGGCGGCACCCTCCGTCAGCGCCTTCAGCACGCGCAACCGTTGGAAGCCTCTCTCGCCATTCACTATCTCCTGCAGATGGCCCGTGCGCTTCATCATGCACATCAACATGGCATCGTGCATCGCGATGTCAAGCCACAAAATATGCTCCTCTCGACCAGCGCCCCCGACCAACTGCTGCTCTCAGACTTCGGGATTGCCAAGATCTTCGATCCGGGGCAGGAAGAGACGCACCTGAACGATGCCACGCTACCAGCGCCCCCGCTCCATCCATTAACAACCAGCACAGGGCAGATCGTAGGAACCGCCGCCTATATGGCCCCGGAACAGGTGGAGCGCCTGCCCGTTGATGCCCGCACCGATGTCTATGCGCTCGGCGTCGTCCTCTATCAAATGCTCACGGGCAACGTGCCGTTTCAATCGACCACGACCGTTGGTTTAATGTATCACCACGTCCATACGTTGCCAACGCCGGTGCGACAGGTGAACCCCAACGTCCCGGAGGCGCTGGCACGCATCACCGAAAGGGCGCTAGCAAAAAAACCTGTCCAGCGCTTTCCATCGGCAGAGGCAATGGCGGTGGCACTGGAGGCGGCCCGCGCCGCTCTCACGCGTCCCTTTTTCCCTATTCCAAACATCCAGACCACCAACCCACATCCGTCCCAGCCCTCAACGCCTATCAGCGCACCAACGCCGCCCATCTACACCCGCTATAATCCAGCGCAAACACCACCCGCTTCCTATCATCCACCCGCCAGCAACCCACTTCCTTATGTAACACCCGTGCCACAGCGGAAAAACTGGCTCCCGACGATCGCGGCCATCTTCGCGGCCCTGCTAGTCGTGTCCTTCACTATCATCAAATGGCCCGCTTCATCCGCACCATTGCCGCTCACGACCCCAACGCCGACCCCTGCCGGAACTTTTACCGACACCTTTAGCTCAAACGCCTATGATTGGCCCCAGGGGAACGACAGTGGCATCACAGCCTCTATTGAGCAGGGGCGCTATACGCTCATCACGGATCATCAGCAAAACACACACTTCCCCTATCCCCGAGCGGTCGGCCTGTTGCCCACCAGCTTTACCTATACAGTCGAAATCGCCCAGGATCAGGGATCGCCGCAAGTATTTTACGGCCTCATTTTCTATCTCCAGCCAGCACGTACCCAATGCTATGCCTTTATTATCAATAATAACGGCAATTACCAGCTTTTGCGCTATGATGGAGCAAACGTGCCATTTAAGCATCTCTGGGAAGGTACTTCAACGGCCATTCAGCGCACGCTGCACAGCAAAAATCGGCTCCAGGTGGTTGCCCGCAATGGACAGTATAACTTTACCATCAACGATCAGACTGTACCGCTCAAACCCGACCAGACCACCCTCTCCGACACAACCTACACCAGCGGAGTGCCGGGATTGTTCATCGCTGGCCCCGATACCAGCTTTACCGTCACGAAAGTCCAGCTTGCAACACCTTGATTTTTTTGCGCAATATAATGTTCGAGATGGCCGGATGCACCTCTTAATAGCTCGTCTTCCGGGCCTCTTGCAATCAGCAGAAACGAAAGCTATACTACCAACAACATTCACTATCGTCTATCAACACCCTACAAACATATGCTTACATTGCAAGAACAACTCTATGATGTCGCCGAATTTATTCAGCACTCGCGGCAAATTGTTGCGTTAACTGGGGCTGGCATCAGCACCGAGTCGGGCATTCCCGATTTTCGTGGCCCAGGCTCGATCTGGCAGCAACACCCATCGGTGCAATATCGCGATTTTCTTCACAAACCAGAGGCGCGACAAAGCTACTGGGCCACCCGCAACAGCCTGATCAAGCAGGTGACTGCGGCGCGTCCCAATGCGGCACATCATGCGCTGGTGGAGTTGGAACGTCGTCGGAGCTTGCGGGGCGTGATTACGCAAAATTTCGATGGCCTGCACCAGGATGCGGGGCTGCCACCAGAGCGCGTCATCGAGCTACATGGCACCTCTCGTTTCGCTGCCTGCACCCTTTGTGGCTCTCGCTCCTCGATGCCTGCTCTCCAGCAGCGCATCGACGCTGGCGAGATCGATCCCCGCTGTCATCTCTGCGGCGGCTTCCTCAAAGCGGCCACGATTCTCTTCGGACAGCGTGTCCCCGACACAGAGTTGGCCCGCGCAAAAGAGATTGCGGAGGCATGCGACCTCTTTCTGGTGATCGGTTCCTCGCTCAAGGTAACGCCCGCCTCGACGCTGCCACGTCTGGCGCTCAAACGTAACATCCCGCTGATTATCATCAACTTACAACCAACCACACTGGATACCAGCGCTGATGTGGTTATTCACGCGAAAGCTGGTGAGATCCTGCCCGCAATTGTCCGTCTGCTCAGCGCCTGACTACTTCGCCGGTTTGGGATAAAATCCTGTCTGCGACACAAAGACGTTATAGGGTAGCCCATCGGCGGGCGCGATCGCGGCGTTCCCATAAGCTGCATCGACAAATGGCGACGACCACGCAGCTTTATACGTCTTTTTAAAGAAATCGTCGTCGCCGCCGTTAAGCACAATCACGCTATGCTTCTCGTTGCTGTCCATGTTGGGATCGTCATACTGCCCACTCAGCCGCGTCAATTTATAGCCGGAATGAATGCCCAGCATATTCATCCAGGGGGCGAACTTCATAATATCGCCCTGAAGCAGCCAGCGGTCGCCCTTCACCAGATAGGTCTTGTTCGATAGTTCGTGACCGCTACTGTCAAGCTGCGTCAGCTCAAGGCTCATCACATGGGGCATGCCCTCGATCTGTGTGGCACGTATGCGGGCAACGGGGATATCCGCCGTCAGTCCGAGATACGATTGCGCCATCGATGTGGCCCAGAGTAGCGCCAGCGCTACGATCAGCAGCAACACACCGCCCGATACGCGCCCGGCTCCCAGACGCCTGCGCCGCAAATGCACATGTCGTCCATGCTCATCGATAAAATGCACTCGATGTCCCCGCGTCAACCCCATGATCGACGAGAGCAGCAGCGCCACACCAACCGCCGCCGCCAACCAGAGGACGAGTTGGAACCAACCAGTAATCACCGGTAACATCATCTTGTCTTCTCCGCTTTCATTCTTTCCAATTACAGCTTACTTGCCGTGACAGGTTACTGCCGATTTCGACTCATACTCTTCTGCATATTATACGGATTATTCAGGCGCTTCAATTCAGACCCCCAGAAGATGCTCTGAACTCACATCCCTCAACAGCCTCAGACTATCTCTACCATCCTACTAGAAAGAACCGCTCACCTGCAAGATTTTCCTGGTCTCGCACCACGTCTTTTTTGGTTTTGTGCTATGATGAGTTGATGATCCGGCCCTATTTTTCAGCAATCTGGATAGAAGGAGCATGTGTTTGAACTGGTTACGGTCCTTTCCCGCCACGCGTTCGCAATCGTGGCCTCGTCGCGCTCCCAGCAGCGTGGCACTGCGCATCTTCGCCACCTGCTTCATGGCAATCGCCATCGCCGCCCACTATACCAACTACAGCCCGCTCATCCCCTTTCTCAAGGCCGACCTGCATGTCAGCAGCGGCGAGGTTGGCTTATTTTCAACGCTCCTCTTCTCGGGACTGGCGCTGGCCTATATTCCCGCCGGTATCCTGGCCGACCGCTTCGGCGCACAACCAGTTCTGATCGGCTCCTGCCTCCTCTGCACTCTAAGTGGCATCCTCTTACCCCTCTTCCCAAATCTGGCCTGGCTGCTCACCTGTCGCATCATCCTGGGACTGGGCGTTGGTGGCGCTTTCGTCACGGGAGCTGGAGTCGCGTCGGGCCTGGGCAAACACGCTTCGCTTGGGCAGGGATTGTATGGAGGGGCCACTCAGGTCGGCTCAGGCATCGGGCTGCTCATCACGCCCATACTCCAATCACATTTCGGCTGGCGTGGCAGCTTCCTCTGCTGGGGCCTGCTGGGCGTTTTCACCATCGTCATCTGGCTGCTCGTCAATGATGGGCAGGAGATGCATCAATCAGCGCCCATCAATCTCAAAGTGGCGACGCGCTCTCGGGCAATCTGGACGCTTGGCCTCTCACACCTGGGAACGTTTGGCCTGGGCAATGCGATTGCCGCCTGGATCACAATTTATCTTGCCACCCAGTATGGCCTTTCGCTGGGACTCGCAGCTTCTATTGGCGCAATCGGCTTGCTGGCTGGCATGATTTTTCGTCCGCTGGGAGGCATCTTGCTCGCCAGAGGCGTCATCGGAGCCATGCCGCTGCTGCAAATCAGCACCATTATCGGCTGCGTGGGCGTTGGCCTGCTTGCCATCCCGCTACGCTTCCCGCCCTTCGCCGTTGTCGGCATCAGTCTCATCGCTATCGGTTCTACCATTCCCTATACCTCCGTCTTCAACGCCGCCGCCCGTTTGCGCACGGCAGGCAAAGGGGTTGCCCAGGCGCTGGTCAGCGTGATCTCCAGCCCCACTGTGATTATCGGGCCGCCGCTCATCGGCTTCCTGGTGGATCGGACGGGCAACTTCGCGCTGGCCTTTGGCGCCATCATGCTCTTCGGCTTCGTTGCCATCACCGCCTCGTTTCTGGCCGGTCGCGCCGTGCAAGCAGAGCATGATCTCACCACCGCATAGATGAATTTAACTCAGCTATTCTCGTTGAATCATCCATTTAAATCGCCAAACGGAATCATCAAAAGTAACCTGAATGCTCCCATAGAAGGCACTTCTGACACCTCAACCACCGTTCATACGTTAAGGAAGTGGGAGTCAAAATTCACCTTGACTCACACCTATTACTAGAGATTAGCGTTTCTCAATGCTGAAACATAACAGGAGCATTTCTATGTCGAACCCAAAAGCGATCATTTTCGACCTTGATGGTGTCTTAACCGATACATCGGAGTATCACTACCGCGCCTGGAAACACCTCGCCGACGACGAGGGTATCCCCTTTACCCACGAAGAGAACGATGCCCATCTGCGCGGCGTCGGCAGGCGCGAATCGCTGGGCTACCTGATCCGTGGACGGCAATATTCCGAACAGCAGATTCAGGAGATGATGGACCGGAAAAACCGGTATTATAACGCGTTAATTGAACAGATGTCATCGAACGAAATCGTGCCGGGCGGCAAAGAGCTGCTCACCGAAATCCGCAAAGCCGGGATCAAAAGCGCCATCGCTTCCGCCAGCAAAAACTGCCGCACCGTGCTGGAACGTTTGCAGATTGTCGATTATTTTGATGGCATCGCTGATGGCAATTGTGTCGTCAACAGCAAGCCGGCAGCCGATATCTTCGTCTTCGCCGCCGGGCTGGTCAACGTCTCCACCGTTGATTGTCTGGGCGTAGAAGATGCAGATGCTGGCATCGAGGCCATCAAAACCGCTGGCATGCGAGCATTGGCAATTGGGCCAACAGATCGTTTTCATAGAGCAGATAAAGTGTTACCAACTCTTGCGAATAAGCGTTTACAAGATTTATTAGGCTAAGTGAATATCTCTTGCAGAGATTATGAAAAAGAAGCCCACACTTAGTCAGGGAGGATGCTTTTGTGAATCTTTGGCACATTAGCGAAGATACATTTCACCCCGATCTCAAAACGATTCATAGCCAGGAATCCGTCTTCACGATCGGGAATGGCTATTTCTGTACACGCGGCACCTTTGAAGAAGGATATCCACGCGATGCCACAGCCACCCTGCTGTACGGCGTCTTTGATGCCATTCCCATCGCGAAAGAGGAGCTAGCCAACGTTCCCGATTGGCTGCCGATCAAGCTGTTTGTCAATGGTGAGCGCTTCCGCCTCGATCGTGGCACCATTCTGAGTTACCGTCGCTGGCTGGATATGCATGATGGGGTGCTGCATCGGACAGTGCGCTGGGAAAGCCCTCGCGGCGTGCGTATCCTCGTCCATACCGAGCGCTTTGCCAGCCTGGCCGATGAGCATCTCGGCATTATTCGCTACAACGTGACGCTCGAAGATGCTGGCGACGATCAGGAATGCGAACTCGATGTCCGCGCCTCACTGAACATCGCCGAGGGCAACTACGATGTCATGCACTGGGAAAACGTCGATCAGGGCCACCAGAACGATATCATCTGGTTCCATTGCGAAACGAAGAAAAGCCTGGTCCACCTCGCGCAAACCATGAGCTTCAGAAGCGCCTCGCCAGACTTCCATCAGAAGATCGTCGATTCGGATGTCTCTCCCAGCATTCGTTTCGCTGGCACGCTGACGACCGGCACAACCTTTAGCGCTGAGAAAATCGTGGTGATGTATACCTCACGCGATACCGATAATCCCGTCAGCACGGCCCTCCAGCATCATCAAAACCTCTCCGGCGATCTCTCTGGCGACCAGAAAACGGTCGATGGTCATGCGCGTTTTCAGGAAGAGAATCTCCCCAAAGAGGCGTCGGCCCGGCCACTGCTTTATGAGCACCTGTTGCAGCAACAACGCACCGCCTGGCAACCGGTATGGGAGAAGGCAGATATCATTATCGAAGGCGACGATACGGCCCAGCGTGCTGTACGCTTCAATCTCTATCAGTTGCGCATCAACATCTCGTCACACGACGACCGCTATAGCACGGCGGCGAAGGGCCTGACCGGCTTTGGCTATCGCGGCCACATCTTCCACGATACCGAGATCTTTATGCTGCCCTTCTACACCTATACCATGCCCGATATCGCACGCAACCTGCTGCTCTATCGCTACCATCTGCTTCCAGCCGCACGCAAAAAAGCGGCCAGCAACGGCTACGAAGGCGCACAATACCCGTGGGAGAGCACCCTGAGCGGCGAGGAGACCACGCCAGGCTCCATCATTCACCCCGAAACGGGCGAGGTCATCCCGGTCCTCAATGGCTTTATCGAACTCCATATCACCGCCAGCATCGCCCACGCCAACTGGCAATACTGGCAGGTCAGCGGCGACGACGATTTTATGCGCGACTATGGGGCGGAGATCTTGTTGAGCACGGCGCAGTTCTGGGCCAGTCGGG
>JAICIM010000172.1 GCA_025928885.1 Ktedonobacteraceae bacterium
CAGGCTCTTGATATTGAAAAGCTGCGTGCGGGACGCGTTGGAGAGGTCGCAGCCATGCACCCGGCCTCCTGTGAGGTTCCAGAGCAGCCAGCTATCGACCGTGCCAACGCAGAGTTCGCCCCGTTCCGCTCGCTGTTGCCCATCCTCGACGTGATCGAGCAGCCAGCGGGCTTTGGTCGCCGAAAAGAGCGGATCGATCATCAAGCCGGTGCGTTCGCGGATCAACTCCTCATGCCCGCCCGCCTTGAGCGCCTCACAAGCAGCAGCAGTTCTGCGACACTGCCAGCCGATGCAGGGACCGAGTGGCTGGCCGCTTGCTCGTTCCCAGAGCAGCGCCGCCTCTCGCTGATTGGTGATTGCCACCGCAGCCAGTTCGCGCGTGCCTGCCGTTGAGAGACAGGTCTCGATGACGCTCTCGACGCTGTGCCATAACTCCATTGCGTCCTGCTCGACCCAGGCGGGAGCGGGATAAGATCGCCCTACTGCATGTGACGCACTGGCAACAATAGCTCCCGTCTCATCAATGAGCAAGGCTTTCGTATTCGTTGTTCCCTGGTCAAGCGCCAGTATGTGACCGCTCTTTTTCGCCATCTTCACTAGACCTTTACTTCCGCCAGTTCCAGAGCCGCTTCATAGATCCCCTGCGCCGTTAGATTGAAGTATTGCAACAGCCACGACGCCGAACCGGTGGGGGCAAAGACGCCCGGCACACCCAGGATACGCATCGGCACTGGCTTATTGGTCACAACGACCTCTGCCACCGCGCTACCCAGACCGCCGAAGATCGTATGTTCTTCAGCCGTCACGATCCCGCCCGTCTCGCTTGCCGCCGCCAACACCGCCTCTTTATCTAAAGGACGAGCCGTAGACATGTTGAGGACACGGGCTTGAATGCCTTGCGCCGCCAGCATCTCGGCAGCTTCCAGCGCTCGCGCAACCAACACACCATTGGCGATCAGGGTAATGTCGTTGCCATCGCGCAAACGGGCCGCTTTACCAATCTCGAAACGGTAACTGTCATCATGCACGATCGGCACGGGCAAGCGACTGATGCGTAGAAACATTGGCCCGACGGTGGAGGCGGCCCGCTCGACGGCCTGTCGCGTCTCCACTGGATCGGCGGGGACAATCACCGTCAGGTTGGCGATTGCACGCAGCCACGCCATATCTTCGATGGAGTGGTGCGTCGGCCCCAGCTCGCCATAGGCCATGCCACTGCTCATGCCGCAGAGCTTGACGTTGGTATTGGAATAAGCAACATCGGCCTTGATCTGTTCAAGCGCTCTACCAGTGAGAAACGGGGCAGCACCGCTCACGAACGGGATCAGACCGCCATTTGCCAGGCCAGCGCCGACGCCGACCATGTTCTGTTCGGCAATGCCAACGTTGATCAGGCGGTTGGGAAACTCTTTACTAAACTGCGTCAGCTTGCTCGATCCGACCGAATCGTTGACCACGGCCACGATGCGCTTATCCCGCGCGGCCAGTTCGCGCAATGTGTCTTCAAAAGAGTCGCGACAATCATAGAGTTCGCTCATAGCGCCACCTCTTCCAGTTCTTTCAGCGCGGCGGCAAACTCCTCAGAGTTCGGTATTTTGTGGTGCCAGGCCGCTTTATCTTCCATGAAAGAGACTCCCCGCCCCTTATGCGTGTTGGCGATGATGCAGGTTGGCTTGCCCGGCTCGAACGGCGCACGCGCAAAGACATCGAGCAGCTGCGTGTAATCATGTCCATCGATCTCCTGCACCGACCAGCCAAAGGCCCGCCACTTGTCGGCCAGCGGATCGAGACGCATCGTGCGCTCGGTCGAGTCGCCCTGCTGCAAGCGGTTGCGGTCCACAATCACGACCAGATTGTCGAGCTGAAAATGAGCCGCCGACATCGCCGCCTCCCAGTTGCTGCCCTCTTGCAGCTCGCCATCGCCGGTCAGGACGAAGACGCGCCACGTAGCTTCGGTCAGCCTGGAAGCCAGTGCCGATCCCACCGCGACGGGCAGGCCGTGACCAAGCGGACCCGTGTTGGTCTCGACGCCCGGAACTTTGTTGCGATCAGGATGGCCGTTCAAGCGTGAGAGCGGCTGAACAAATGTATCTAGCTCTTCTAATGGGAAGAAGCCAGCGTGGGCTAGCGTGGTATAGAGAGCGCCCGCGCAATGCCCCTTGCTCAAGATAAAGCGGTCGCGATCCGGTGCTGTAGGTTTCTGCGGATTTATGTGTAGTACGGCGAAGTAGAGCGTCACCAGAATATCGGTAGCGGAAAGATCGCCACCGATATGGCCCAGTTTGGCATGATAGATCATCTGCAAGTCTCTACGACGCACCGCATTCGCCAGTTTCGCCAGTTTGTCAACCTGTTGTCTGTCCAGATCCATTAACGCTCGTCCTTTGCAACGCCGGTTCCAAGTAAGGTAGTCAGCACGAGCTGTTGTGCTGCAAGGGCATCCTGTCGATCCTGCGCGGCGGCGAGAGCGTTGAGATCGAGCCGATCAAGCACGCCTTCGAGGGCGCGAATCGTGCGAATGCTGGCCTGAGCTGCCTGCACCGCATCCTCACGGAACGGGAACTGATCGAGCAGCAGCGGCCCCTGCCAGTTGATCTGACGCAGCGCTTGCATAAATTCGAGCGTTTCGATCAGGTGGACGGAGCCGACCGCCATATCGTCGTCCCACTCGCGCCAGTTGTCGTTGAGTTCCACGCTCACCAACTTGCCCCGCTTCGCGACCATTTGCAGCGCCTCGGCGGGCGTCTCTCTAGCGAAGAAGGAGTGGCCCAGATCGAAAACGATGCCCACATTGTCCACGCCCATATCTTCGATTGCCAGCAGCGTGCGGGCCGCCGAGCCGAAGAACATATGGACGCGCGGCTCCTTCGCTTTATATTCTATGGCAAACTGCATCTCTGGTGCAGCCTCAGCCACGGCGCGTACGCCCTCCACCGAATGCTCCCACAAGCGCCTGTAATCGGCCTGGAACGGGTAATCGAAGCCGTCCTGTCCGGGCCAGAACTTGACATACTTCGCGTCAAGCTGTTGCGCAATCTCGATGGCCTTTTTGCCCAGATCGATCGCCTTGCGCCTCACGCTGGCATCAGGATTGGTGAAGCTGCCCAGCTGATATTCGCGCATATAGAGATGCGGCGTAATTGCCTGCGCCCGCAGCCCTGTTCGCTTCAGCGCCTCGCGCACCTGCTCAACCGTGACATCATCGCCCGCGAACGGATAGTTGATATCCAGCACTTTGACATCGCCAACCTCAGCAGCACGTTCGATCGCCTCCAGCGTGCTCACCGCTGGCCCGTAGGCGTCGGTGGCGTAGCGGTCGATAAACTGCTGGAACATCCAGATCCCCGCCCCAAATTCATAGTTAACCATCTTCTCCTCCTGAATAAATATTCACTTAAAAATATCTATTCGTCTACAGCCAGTGTACAATCACTTTTGGGAGTTGTCAATACCCTTGCAAAACTGTTAGCTTCCTGTGATTGGGTGTGGTAAAACAAATTTAAAATGCAAGACGATTAGAAAATGTCCACCCGCCCGTAGCGACAAGAGGAAGTGCGGAGCTTTCAGCAATGATTGACAGCGTGCAAAAGCTGTTGTAAACTTTACTGAGAGAATAAATATTTCGATTTGAATAGATATTCGCTGCTATTTCGGGTAATGTGGGTATGATTGGGGACAATACATCGTTTGAAAGGACACATCTATTATGGCGCGAATCGATGAGCTTCGTTTGATGACGAAGGTTGCGCACCTCTATTATGACCAGGACATGACCCAACCCGAAATCGCGGTCCAGCTTGATCTGTCGCAGGCCACCGTCTCGCGCCTGCTCAAGCGGGCCAGGCAGGAGCAGATCGTACGCGTCACCGTCAGTGTCCCCTATGGCGTCTACGCTGGCCTGGAAGAGCGGCTTCAGCAGACGTATGGACTGAAAGAGGCCGTCGTGGTGGACAGCGTTGAACATAGCGACCAGATCTTGCGCGATATCGGCTCCGCAGCTGCCTATTACCTGGGTACGACGCTGCGCACCGGCGATGTCATCGGCGTCTCCTCATGGAGCACGACCCTGCTGGCGATGGTCGATGCCTTGCAGCCCCAGGCGCGTGCATCGCAGATCAAGATACTACAGATCTTAGGCGGTCTCGGCAACCCTTCGGCGGAGATCTATGCCAGTCGGCTCGTCGGGCGATTGGCGAATCTGCTGCGCGGCGAGGCGGTCCTGCTGCCAGCTCCGGGCGTCGTCGGTTCCCCCGAAGTCGTGCCGATCCTGCTGGAAGACCGCTATGTCCACGATGCCATGAACTTATTTGATCAGATTACAATTGCGCTGGTTGGGATTGGCACCGTCGAGCCATCGGGCCTGCTTGCCAGCAGCGGCAATATCTTCTCGCCGGAAGAGCTGGACATGTTGCGGGGCGCCGGAGCTGTCGGCGATATCGGTCTCCGCTTTTTTGACGCGACAGGCACCCCGGTAGTAACGCCGCTCAACGAACGGGTCATCGGGATGACGCTCGACCAGTTGCAGCGGGTGAAACGAGCCGTGGGAATCGCGGGCGGCAAGGCAAAGTTGAGCGCCATTCGCGGGGCTTTGCAAGGTCGCCTTATCAACGTGCTGATTACGGACCGCTTCACCGCCGAACATCTGCTCTAGCTATTCAGATCGGCGATCGGCAATGTAAAGGTGAAGCAGGTTCCCTCCCCAACGCGGCTCTCGACCGAGACATGCCCACCATGCGCATGCACCAGTTGCTCGACAATCGCCAGCCCCAGCCCGGTGCCGCCTGTCGCGCGGGCGCGGGAGCGATCGGCCCGATAGAAGCGCTTGAAGAGATAGGGGAGATGTTCGGCTGGGATTCCGACGCCGGTATCGCGCACCTGCACCTCAACCTCCTCTTGAAGCACCCGCGCCCGCACGCAAATCCCTCCCCAGGACGGCGTATGCTTGATGGCGTTGCTCAGTAAGTTGCGCAAGATCTGTCCCACGCGCTGCGGATCGGCCTCCACCAGCGGCAGATCAGGGGGCAGATCGAGATCGAGCGCCAGCTGCTTGCTGGCAGCCTGCACCGCCACGCCATTGACGGCCCCATTGATGATATCCTCCAGCGCAATCGGGGCTAGTTGCAGTTGCAGTTGTCCCGCCTCGGCCAGGGAGAGGTCCTGCAAATCCGTTACCAGACGATTTAAGAGCATAGCATCTTCATAGAGAGAGGCGATCACGGCGGCGGTTGGCTCCATCAGGTTATCTTGCAGCGCCTCCAGATAGCCGCGAATGTTGGTCAGCGGCGTGCGCAGCTCGTGCGCCACATCGTTGACCAGATTACGCCGCAGCCGCTCCGAGCGCTCCAACGTATCGGCCATCGTGTTAAAGGCGTGGGCCAGATCACTAATCTCGTCTTTTGATTTGATCGCAACCCGCTGACTCAGGTCGCCCTTCTCCATCAAGCCCGCTGCACGCGTTAGAGCCTTGACCGGGCGCAAGATGGCGTTTGAGAGGATCAGCGTCAGGAGCAGCGCCACACATGCGACAACCACGACGGCCAGCATCAATGAATGGTTGATCGACGAACTGAAGTCCTCGGCGGGCGGATGGTCGCCACGCGGCGGAGGCGGATATTGTCCAAGAAAAACGCTCTGATCGCCTGTGGAGAGGATCTGCACATGCACAGATGGCGGCGGGGGAGTACTGAATGCTACTGACGTAGACGTAGATGTAGATGTAGAAACGGGAACCGTTGGAGAGGCGTTGCTCCTCCCCTCAAGCGCGAAGAGGATCGGAAGTGTGAGCGCCTGCCCGTTGAGCTGGCGCTCGGAGTCCGCGATAATACGTTGAGAGGTATCGACAAGCAGCAGCCGAACACGCGTCGTTTTCGCTGTCTGCTCGACAAGCGTTTGAACCTTTTGTGCATCATGCGTTTGTTGATAGGTCGCGAGAATGGGCATCATCAGGCTTTGATCGCCGTTTTCCTGCCGATTGATATAGCCCTGAAACTCTCGCCGTGCCGTCAGGCTGGCAAAGATCGCCACCGAGACAAGAGCAACGAGCGCGACAAGCATAAATGTTAAGAGCAGATTGACGCGTAAACTACGAATTCTCATGCTCTTCTCTCCTTAATTTATAGCCCACGCCATAGACGGTTTGCAGATAGATCGGCTGATCGGGCTGTTGCTCTATCTTCTTGCGCAAATTCATCAGGTGGACATCGATAGTACGCTCCAGACCTTCATAGTCCAGGCCAAACACTTGATTCACCAGCTCTGATCGGCTAAAAGCCCTCCCCGGCTCTCTGGCGAGCGTCTCCAGCAGTTTAAATTCTTTCGGCGTCAGGTACACCGGCTTCCCATCGCGCGTAACCTCATGGGCCACGAAATCAACGACGAGATTGCCCAGACGCAGCTCCGTCTGATGGTTCGCCTGCTCCTGCTGCCCCACCCGGCGCAGCACGACGCGCACACGGGCCACCAGTTCGCGCGGGCTAAACGGCTTGGTGATATAATCGTCCGCGCCCAGATCGAGGCCCAGCAGCTTTTCAGCCTCGGTCGAGCGTGCGGTTAGCATAATAATCGGCGTCGGTCCCTCTAAACGCAGCGTGCGACAGACGGCAGGCCCATCAATTTTGGGCAGCATCCAATCGAGAATCACCAGATCGGGCTTCTTCTCTCTGGTAATATCCAGGGCCTCCTGACCGTCGTACGCCACCAGCACCTGATAATGCTCCTTCTCCAGATAGAGCCGGATCAGATCAACCGTTTTTTTATCATCATCCACGATCAGGATTTTACGCTGCATAAGACGTGCCTCCACTAGCTCACATCACAAACAAACATACGAGATAAGGATACGATCTTCCCCCCTGAGTATATTCTAAACTTATGAAGTTTTTATGAAGATAGCCCCTATGAGCTTTCACTCACAACTGACTGCGTGTTTCGTGGCCCCATTGCGGATGCTGGGACGGGCGCGATAAAGTCGCGCGGCTACGACATCGTTCAACGTGGGGGGGCAAGGGCGCGATAAAGTCGCGCGGCTACGACAGGAGTTAAGACATCAAGGGGAGGGGAGCGTCAGGCAGAAGCGGCTGCCTTCCCCTTTGCAGCCGGAACTCTCAACCCAGATGCAACCTTGCATCGCTTCGATCAAATGTTTGCATGTATACAACCCCAGGCCGGTTCCGCGCGTTGTTCCGGCGATGTCGCGCTTGAGACGGACAAATTTCTCGAAAAGCTGCGGCAACTCGTCGGAGGGAATGCCCAAGCCCTCGTCCTGAATGCAGAGCAGCACCTGTGCGGTCGCGGCCTTCTGCGTGGCCTCAATGGTGATGGTCGTCTGCTTTGGAACATATTTCAAGGCATTGCTGAGCAGGTTTTGCAGCACATGATAGAGATAGCCGCGATCGGCCCGTACGCACAACTGCTCGGCGACCTCGATACGAATGGTATAGGCCCGAACCTCCTCGGGATCAAGATGCGCCAGCACATCCTCCACGACCTGCCGCACCGGCACCGCTTTGCGCTGGGGAGCAGGCATCGTCTCAGCGGCAACCACGGCATTGAGCACGTTATTAACCAGCCCGACCAGTTCGTTATGGCTCTCCAACGCCTGCGAGAGCATCTGTGTACGCTCCTCCGGCTCCATCTGATCCGCAAATTCCTTGAGCAGTTCGAGAAAGCCACCCAGCACGGTGAGAGGTGTGCGCAACTCGTGGCTGACGTGCAGCAAAAATTGATCTTTCAACTCATTAGTCTTGCGCTCGTGCTCGTAGGCAAGGTTCGCCTGATACTCAGCCTGCGTTGCCAGAAGATGCTTCTGCTCAGCGGCAAGGGTGCTCTGCCTGGCCTGCTGGATCACGTCAACCGCAGCGCGTAGCCAGCAGATCACGAGGCCAACGCCAAGCGAGGTGACAAAGCCAATGATCCCGCCCACCAGAAAAGCCTGATCAGACAACATTCCCCGCAACAACAGCAGATAGGTGATTTGGAATGCCAGGCCGTTGAGCAGCATACTGACCAGCAGGCCGCGATAGCGAAAAAGCCAGCAGGCGCAGACGACGGGGAGAAACATCGTGGCCCCATTATGAGCCAGGGGAAAGAGGAACCAGAGGCCGATCTCTCCCACAACATAGGCCAGCACCACAAGCAGCAGTCGCTTGCCCGAAGAGAGGTCCAGCCAGGAGAGGGGAAACGCACCAATGCGCCGCAGCATGGTGCCGGCTCGATCTCTTTGCTTCATCCCGATACTATCTCTCACAAATTACACGTACTTTTAGTCTGATCTCTCCATTATGCGTGAAACATTCTTTTCGCCCTACGACGAAGTATAGCAGAGAAAGAGCGCAATGTACACCTCGCGCTATTTGTCCGTATTCCGTTGCATTGCTGAGACAAAAAAGAGGAGCCACCCCTTCTGCACAAAGGGATGGCTCCTCTTTTTTGCTCTGATCTTATACCTGATTATCGGGATTGTCAGGGTTCAGAGCTTTATCCACCTTTTGCTCACCCTTACCAAACGTGGACTGAACCTTGCCGCCGGCCTGTTTCGCCTTCCCCTTCGCCTCCATCTCCTCGTTGCCGGTCAGCTCACCAGCTTTGCTCTGGACCTTGCCAGCCACCTCGTTGAGCTTGCCTTTGACAGTATTCTCCTGTCCTTTTGTTCTCAGATCTTTATCCTGATCAGAATCTGCCATGTTCTCTGTTCCTTTCTCACCAGCGACTCCCCTGCTATGAACCGCATCGGATGGGGCCGCCGGACAGTGAACTTATGTTATGCAACCATTCAAATTTAACCTATCTCTTTTTATACTCTTGAGGCAGGCAAAAAGATACTCAGCAGCTAGCTCACTGTGTTTGAAAGGAGCGTTTTTTATCGTGATACTTTTGTTTTATATCTTTTCCAAAGTTGATCGTTCAGCCCGACACGTTTCTTGAGTTCGCGCAATTGCTCGTCGGTCAGCCACTCCTCGGCCAGGAAACAGCAGCGGCCCACATCTTCCTCTTTGACTACGCGATCCATCGGCCAGACCAGCCAGCCGCGCTTGCTCAACGCCTGTAATGCCTGCACATCTTCTTCGATACGCTTCTGTAAACGTTCATACACCGTCATGGCTTTTGTGTCTCCTTATTCTTTCTCGTCGCTGAGATGAGCGTTCTTTGCTCGTAGTCCCTACTTTAAGCATACCACTTCGCCCCCTCTTTTTCCATCCTTTCCGGCGTATAATCAGTACACTATTTTGCCACAAACCTGACAGGGCAACCACTATTGACACACATAGCGCGATCTTTTATCCTTATCCATCATAAGTTGAGATCACAACACACAGGACAGGACCATGCATCGTGTAGCATCATTGGCGATATTTAAAATCGAAAAGGAACAGCGCTGGAAACGGTATCTCCTTGATACGCTGTTCGCGCTGGGCAGCATCTTCACGATTACGGCGCTGATCTGGTTTTTCCAGCTGTACCAAAAAATCCCGGACAGCTTTCTGGTCTACACGCTGGCGATCCTTGCGCTGGCCGGGTTGCGCGGCCTCTTTCCGGCGCTGCTCGCATCGTTTATCGCGTTTTTTTCCTTCGATATTCTCTTTGTCCCTCCGCTCTATCGCCTGAACGTTGTCAAGTTTGAGGATGTCCTTACGCTACTTATCTTTCTGATTACCGCCGTAATTACCAGCCAGTTCGCCGCCACGCTGCGCCAGCGCGTAGAAGATGCGCACCATCGGGAGCAGGAGCGTTTGCGTATGGAGGCGCTTCAGCGTACCGATACGCTGCGGCTGGCCCTACTCTCATCCGTCTCGCACGATATCCGCACCCCGCTCTCGACGATCAAGACGGCCATCACCAGCCTGGGCGAGGAAGATGTGCAGTGGGATGAAGAGACGCGGCGCGGCTTTATCACCTCGATCGAGCGCGAGACGGATAGGCTCAACAATCTGGTCGAAAACCTGCTGGATATGTCGCGCATCGAGGCCGGCCTGCTGCATCCCGAACGCGTCTGGTATCCCCTGGATGAGCTAATTCTGGACGTGCTGGATCGCATGGATGCGCGGCTGCAAGGTCGCAAGGTAGAGACGCACCTGCCCGCGCAACTCCCGCCCGTCGAGCTGGACTATGTGATGATCGATCAGGTTTTGACGAATTTACTGGAGAACGCCATTCGCTACACCCCGGCTGGCTGCCCCATCGACGTGAGCGTCCAGCGGCACAACAAAGAGGTCGTGGTCAGCATCGCCGATCGTGGCCCGGGCATCGCACCAGAAGAGCGAGAGCAGATTTTTGATAAGTTTTACCGTGTGAAGAGCAAAACAGGTGAGGCAAGTTCGGCACCGGGGACCGGGCTTGGCCTGGCTATCTGTCGAGGCCTGATCGAAGCGCACGGAGGCACCATCCATGTTGAAGCACGCCCAGGAGGGGGAGCGAACTTCCGTTGTACGCTCCCATTAAGCAATAGCGGGGAAATGGAGCTTTTATGACAAAACGCAAACAGCGCCTGCTGGTAGTCGATGATGAGATTGAGATTGTGCGTGCATTGCAGCGCAGCCTCAGCGGACACGGCTATGAGGTCATCTCGGCCAGCAGCGGAGAAGAGGCACTTCAGGCCATCGGAGAGCGCCCCCTCGACCTGATGTTGCTCGATCTGGCTCTTCCAGGCATAAGCGGTCTGGAGGTCTGCAAGCAGATAAGAGCTATCTCAGACCTGCCCATCATCGTGATTTCGGCCAAGAATAAAGAGCGAGACAAAGTGCTGGCGCTCGATCTGGGGGCCGACGATTATGTCTCCAAGCCGTTTGGCATCAACGAAGTGCTGGCACGCATCCGCGTCGCCCTGCGCCACGCCGAACGCATGCTGCCAAGAACGGAGCCAACGATGCGAGTGGGGCCGCTGGAGATCGATTTCGCCCAGCAATTGGTGACCATCAACCAGCAGGAGATCAAGCTGACACCGACCGAATACGACCTGCTCGAAGTCTTCATCAAGAATCGCGGCAAAATCATGACGCAACAAATGCTCTTGAACCAGATCTGGGGAACGAATCGCGATGCCAAGTCGCACTATTTGCACGTCTACATCGGCCATTTGCGACGCAAGATCGAACCCGATCCAGCTCATCCACGCTTCCTGACCACTATTTCAGGAGTTGGCTATCGCTTTAATGAAGAATAACGCACTTATGTGTTGTACCATTATGAAGATGAACAAAAGAAACAGGAGGTCGTAGCCGCGCGACTTTATCGCGCTGGTGGCACCTTTGAGGAGGGTGGCCCAGGCGCGATGAAGTCGCGCGGCTACGAACCCCTGTTTCTTTTGTTCATCTTCATAATGATACAAGACGTGAGCGCGTTATTCTTCATTAAAGCGATAGCCAACTCCTGAAATAG
>JAICIM010000557.1 GCA_025928885.1 Ktedonobacteraceae bacterium
ACATGGTTGGCGTAGCGTGTCAGGAAGGTTGCCTCCTCCATCGCCGTGTCGCCGCCACCGATGACCACGAGATCTTTATTCTTGAAAAAGAAACCATCACAGGTCGCACAGGCCGAGACGCCGCGCCCCTGCAATTGTTTTTCGCTTGGTAGCCCCAGCCATTTGGCGCTGGCACCCGTTGCAATCACAACGGCACGCGAGCGATACTCACCGGAATCGGTCGTGATCACAAAAGGTCTGCGGGTGAAATCGACCGCGATCACATCCTCCGGGATCATTTCCGCGCCAAACCGCTGCGCCTGCTTCTCAAACTTTTCCATCATCTCTGGACCCAGGATGCCCTCTTCAAAGCCGGGATAGTTTTCTACCTCGCTCGTCTGCATCAACTGTCCGCCTGTCTGATAGCCCTGAAGTACCAGCACGGAGAGGTTTGAGCGTGCTGCATAGAGTGCGGCTGTATATCCTGCTGGCCCTGAGCCGATGATGATCACACCATAGACCTTTGACATAATCGAGACTTCCTCACTTACCTGTATGTTAAACTTGCTGTGTTCTGCTTATAATAACAGCAGTACTCGCTATTTTATGCCCGCCCCTGACCAGCCCCTCTTCCACAATTATTATCTTCTATTCATGATAAGACGGGCCTATTCCCGTTGAGAGATAGTTGGTACAGGTAATGAGGAGTCCTGCTGCTCTATGGAAAGAGAAAAAAGGGTATGCCCTGTGTCTGCAAGGCGTGAAGCAGACCGCTATGCGAATAGTTGCCAGCAATGTTCCAGGCTGTAATGATCACGAAGAGCACGATGCTCAGGCTGATAATAAGGCGATCTCGTTGCGTGGTATGCAGTTCGATCAGCCATGTGCGCTTGCCGACGCCGAAGCAACGTAGCTCCATTGCGCTGATGATATCTTCGGCACCTACAACCGAACCAATTACCACGGGAACAACCATTGGAGCCAGGCGAGCAATTTTGCCGAAGATGCCGCCGCGCAACTTATCGATCTCGAAGCCACGTGCTCGCTGAGCATCAAGGGTCGTGCCGAAATCGCGTGAGACTGTGGGCAGGAAACGAAATGCTAGATCGATGGCGTAGGCGATCTTGTCCGACAGGCCCATGCCCTTAAAAGCCGCTCCTATATGGCTGGGATCGGTGGTATAGGGGATCGCGATAGCCAGCAATGCGATGCTGAAGTTGCGCATGATCTGTGTGAGCATGAATGTAATGCTTTCGACGCTAAATAGCAGCGGGGCCGGACCAATATAGGGGGCAGTTGACTTGAGTCCGATAAATGGCAGGCTAAAGAGATTATGAGGGTGACTGATATCCACGCCTTTTACGACTGCTCCACCGGAGAGAAAATAGTTAGAAATGATAATCAATATATTCAAGATAATAATAAATGTCCATACCTGCCTGGTTTCTTTCCACTTGAGATGGGCCAGACTGTAATACCAGGCAGCGGCGATCAGACCGGCCAGAATAATCCAGATATTTGAGGTTTGCGCTGCCGCCAGCCCATAGCCAAAGAGGAGGAGAAATTTTGCACGTGGATCGAGCCGGTGGATGGGCGTATCGCGTTGAATATAAGGAAAATTGATCAACATAGCAATAAACCTTTATTTTTATGTATGGGTACAGGAGCAGAAAAGCGTGCTCTTCTGCTCCTGTGCGAAATCTGCGAGTGTTATCCTCTGCCTGAACGCGCTTTTGCAGCGTTATACGCGATGAGCAGGATTGGTAACAGGATCAGCCCATTGATGAGATCGGATAAGGCCGCCGGGAGGAGTTCACCGACCGTTGCTGTGACAAAAGACAGCTTGGAGACCCAGATATCCATGTAAGAGGCAAAACCCATACCGACGATAATAGCGACAGCCGAAAAAACCTCGGCAATGATAATATTGCGCGTGGATCTGTAGCGCCCTGCCGTACGTAGTAGCGTGAGACCAGCAATGAAGCCGATCAGCGCATTGCCAATATCCCAGTTCCAGTAGATACCATAGCCCGAAACATAGTCGCCGAGCAGGTTGCCGATACCTCCTGTAAAGAGACCAACCCAGGGACCGAAGACTGCACCAAAGAATAATGGAATGACAATAGCGGGACGCAATGAAACGTTACCGGCGCTTGGCAACTGAAGCGCGTTGGTAGCCCAGCTCAGGCCACCGTAGAGAGCAGCTCCGAGGGCCATGTAGACAATCTGGCGCACACCAACCGCCCAGATGCTCGTACTCAGCAAACCTCTGCCTGCGCTCTTTTCTGATACTGCCATGCAAGTTCTCCTTTCTGGCAATAACATGGATAAAGCAAATGAGAAAATATCAAGATAGGGGAAGATCCCCTGTCTTTTCGAGAGAGAAAGATCAAGCAATGGCATTTTGCGTTGCCAGCAAGTAGCGGAGCAACGAGGTGGGACGCAAGTTGCAGGCATCCAGCAGCGCAGGATCAGCAAGCACCTGTAGAGGTGGACCATCCGCAACCAGTTTGCCATCTTTTAAGAGTAGAACGCGCTGTGTAAAACGGAGCGCCAGATCAAGATCGTGAGTAATAAAAAGGAGTGCATCCAGATCGGGTAAACTACGCAAATACTCCATAAAGGCAATATACGAACGATAATCCTGGCCTGCCGTTGGTTCGTCGAGCAGGAGAATTTTGCCCTGCATCGCCAGCACTGATGCGATGGCGACGCGCTTTTGCTGCCCAAAGCTGAGTGAGAAGGGCGAGCGATCTGCGAACTGGAAAACATTGAGCGCCTGGGCTGCTTCCTGTACAACCTCACCTATGCGCTCTTGTGGGAAACGCAGGTTATCGGGTCCAAAGCTGATCTCTTTACGGACCGTTGGTGCGAACAGCATTGCACTCGGACTCTGGAAGACATAGCCTATGCGGGCGGCCAGTTGTGCCACGCTCAACGCGCGTGTATCTTCGCCGTAGAGCCGGACCGCACCTTTAGATGGTCGCAGCAGGCCAAGCGCCTGTTTTACCAGCGTCGTTTTCCCGGCTCCGTTCGGTCCAAGCACTGCTATCGTTTCACCACGATGAACACTGCAAGAAATCCCGTGTAAGATCTCTTCTGAGAAGAGATTGTAGCGATAATGAACATTGTCGAAGGTCAGGATAGGAGCGTCTTGCCGATCTGTTTGCAGTTGGTTGTGCTGCCCAGTCACAATTGGGCGAACCAGCGCTGCACTTGCCTGTGATAGATCACTCATTCTGTCGAGCGTGGATTGAATGGGCAGCTTGACCTGTTCGGGATCGGCCACTTTGAGAAACGCTTCTGTATCTCCAAAGAAAACCTGATGCCCCTCGCGCATGAGCAATACTTTGTTCGGCTTAAGTTGTAGCGCCTCTTCTACACGATGCTCGACGATAATGACGGTGCGCCCCTCTGCACGAAGCGCGGCAATCAACGTTTCTAGCTCATCAACAGCGCGAGCGTCGAGATTGGCGAATGGTTCGTCAAACAAAAATATCGACGGCTGCATGACTAGAATACCCGCCGCCGCTACCTGTTGTCTCTGACCGCCAGAAAGCGCGTGTGTTGCTTGCTTCTGATACTTTTCAAGATGGAGCCGCTGCAACACTTCCTGGATCTGGCGGATCATCTCCTGGCGTGGGACACATAAGTTTTCCATGCCAAAGGCGACCTCTTGCTCAACCGTGCTGCCCAGGATCTGCTTATCGGGATCTTGCAGCATCGTGCCAACGTGTTGCGCCAGATCGCGTAAGGTGAGATTGGCGATGGAGCGGCCCTCCAACTTGATTTCGCCGCTGATGATGCCGGGATAGCTGCGGGGAATCAGTCCATTGAGACATTTGAGCAGGGTGCTCTTGCCACAGCCACTCGGCCCGGCTATGAGCATCAGTTCGCCGGCTGGCAGGGAAAATGAAATATCTTCAATTGCCGGCAGTTGTTGGTTCGCTTCACCTGATTCCTTTGACGGCTCCTGCTCTTCATCGGGCGTGCCATAACGAAAACTCAGGTGGTGTACCTCAACAGCTGGCGGTTGATCCTCAACGGAGTGAGATAGGTTGTCAGATGGTGTGGTCATGCCTCAATAGATACCTACCCTGTCTCAAATAATGAAAAGATTGAAATGAAAGAAATAATATGTGCTTACATTGTAGTTGCCTGTGCAGATGATTGTCAATGATAAATTCGCTCTGTTGCTTGGACCAGCGTGTGAAAGGCTGGTTAAACTATACATAGCAATGAAAACGATTCCCGATATGAAGAGGGGCCGAAGAGGGCGCTTCTGGATGAGAAGATCTTCTACGACGTGAAAATCTCACATCTGAGCCGCGCGGTTTGTTATAATGGAGTATACTTTTTCTCTAATGTACAGGAGAGTTTGTCTATTATGTATACTGAGCGTCTCTACAAGACACTTGTGGAACTGCTACACATCCCCAGCACTTCGGGCCATGAGGAGCAGGTTCGCCTGCATCTGGAACAGCAGCTTGCCTCGCTTGGCCTCAGCACGTCGGTTGATGGTTCTGGTAACCTCGTTGCTACCCTTGCCGGAGAGGGGCAACCGCTGTTGTTGAATGCCCATATGGATCGTGTCCCGCCGGGGCTTGGTCATGAACCGGTTTTGCGCGATGGCATACTGTATAGCGATGGCTCAACCAACCTGGGCGCGGATGATGCAGCTGGCATCACGATTATTCTGGAAGCGCTACGGCGTACGCTTGAGCAAGATTTGCCACATCCGCCGCTTGTCCTCGTTTTCACGGTGCAGGAAGAGGCAGGT
>JAICIM010000490.1 GCA_025928885.1 Ktedonobacteraceae bacterium
GGGCGCGACGAGTGGGTCGTCTGGGGAACGCCAAACTGTGGCAAAGGCGAGCCAATGCAGGTTATGCGTACCGGACATGGGGCCGCGCCTGCCCGTTTTCGCAATGTGCAGGTCGGCGTAGGCCGCTGGTCTTAGAAGGGGAAGACAACCATGTATGCCGATGAAACCAACGTGCGAACTTTAGTGCAAAAGGTGCTTGGTTATTCCAAAGCCGAGCAGACCGAAGTGGTCTATCTCGGCACCGAGAGCGCCTTGACGCGTTTTGCCAATAACTACATTCATCAGAACGTGGCGGAGAGCAATCATGAGCTACGTGTGCGGGCCGTTGTGGGCAAGCGGGTCGGCGTCGCCACCACCAATCGCCTTGACGATGACTCGTTGCGCAGCGTCGCCGAACAGGCGCTCGCCATTGCTCTGCTTCAGCCGGAGAATCCTGAATTCCACTCGCTGCCAGTCTCGGAGCCGCTGCTTCCGGCCCCCGGCTATAGCGAAGCAACGGCGCAGTTCACGCCTGAAGAGCGGGCGCGTCGCGTTGAGGTCATTGTGCGGTTGGCGAAAGAGCGCGGCTTAGAGTCTGCCGGAGCCTTCTCGACCACGACCAACCATGTCGCCGTCGCCAACTCGCTCGAAGTATTTGCTTATGAGCCACGCACCGAGTCCGAGTGTCACGCCGTGATCATGGCCGACGCACAGGGATCGGGCTATACACAACGGATGGCGACCGATGCCTCGACGCTCGACTTTGAGCAAATGGCGCGTGAGGCGGTGGGAAAAGCGGAGCGTAGCCGCAACCCGATCGATATTGAGCTTGGCGAGTATCCAGTGGTGCTCGATTCCTACGCCGTTGCCGATATGCTACAAAATCTGGTCTTCATGGGCCTCTCGGCAACAGCGGTGCAGGAGGAGCGCAGCTTTATGAATGGTCAGTTTGGCAAGCAGCTTGTCAGTCCGCTGGTGACGATTTATGACGATGGTCACGATCCCGCCGGTCTGGCCCAATCCTTCGATTTTGAAGGCATGCCGAAACGGCGTGTAGTGATGATCGATCGCGGCGTCACCAACGCCGTCGTCTATGACTCGTTTACGGCCATGCGCGAGGGCGTGATCAACACGGGCCACGCGCTCCCAGCTCCCAATACCTATGGACCTCTGCCGTTGAATACCATGATGGCGGCTGGCGATGCCAGTATGGAGACGCTGCTCAAGGGAGTTGAGCGCGGCATCTATGTGACCCGCTTCCACTATACCAATCCTGTCCATCCCGTCAAAACGCTTCTTACCGGCATGACCCGCGACGGCACCTTTTTGATCGAGCATGGCGAACTGACCCGCCCCATCAAAAATCTGCGCTTCACACAGAGCATCCTCGATGCCTTGCGCGACGTGCAGGCCATCGGTAGCGAACGCGTCCAATGTACCGACTATCTGCCGGTCGTGGCTCCTGCCCTGCGTACGGCCCGTTTCAATTTCACAGGCATTACTGCTTCGAGCGTGTAATAAGGAGAAATCTGGATGAAGATTGTCATTCCCGACGATTACCAGGACGCCATTCGTGGCCTCGATTGCTATCGCAAGCTGGCAGGGCATCAGGTCACGATCTATCACGATACCGTGAAGGATATTGAAACGCTGGCTGCCCGCTTTCGTGGCGCTGAAGTCCTGATCCTGATCCGCGAACGGACCGCAATCACGGAGCCGCTGCTGGCCAGGTTGCCCGATTTGAAGCTGATTATTCAAACTGGTAGAGGGATTGCGCATATCGATCTGGCGGCCTGCACGCGTCACGGCGTCGCGGTTGCAGTTGGTTCAGGCACCCCCTATGCGACCGCCGAGCTGGCCTGGGGGCTGATCCTGGCGACTATGCGCTATATCCCGCAGGAGGTTGCGCATCTCAAAGTCGGGCAATGGCAAACGACGCTGGGACGTGGACTGCGTGGCCGCAGACTGGGTATCCTGGGCTACGGCAAGATTGGCAGCATCGTGGCAGGCTACGGTCGCGCCTTTGGCATGCCTGTTCTTGTCTGGGGGACTGAGGGCGCTCAGAGTCGCGCTCGTGCCGATGGCTATGATGTCGTTGCCAATCAGCGCGAACTCTTCAGCCGTTCAGATGTGCTCAGCCTGCATGTCAAGCTAGTGCCGGAGACGCGCGGCATCGTCACCACCGCCGATCTGGCCGCGATGAAGCCCTCGGCACTGCTGGTCAACACAGCCAGAGCCGATCTGATCGAGCCACATGCGCTGGTGGAGGCGCTGCGTGCCGGTCGTCCTGGCTCTGCTGCCGTCGATGTCTACGAGAGCGAGCCGGTTGCAGATAATCCTTTGTTGTACATGGAGAACGTCGTGTGTACTCCCCATCTGGGCTTTGTCGAGAAGGATAGCTATGAGGGCTACTTTACAATGGCGTTCAATCAACTGCTGGCCTTTGCCGCTGGGAACCCAATCACGCTTGCCAATCCTCGTGGTGCATAATATTGGTTGTTGACAAAAAGTGAAGAGATCCTGTATTTTGTGCTACGCTATGTAGTATCTGGGAATCTGTGCATTGCTTGTACATGTGGATGTTTCGATCTGTGAGCTAATTGACAACGGGACTGTGACGAGTCCCCTTCGCACATCGTTTGCAAATATGAGATAATGCCTCAACTAGAACGATGGTGTCAGGAGGTAACCCTTATGGCCTTTAGCTTGATCGATATTATGTTCCTGGTGACGGTGGCGCTGCTCGTCTTTAATGGCTTGCGTAATGGTGCCGTTTTTAGCCTTGTAAATCTACTGAGTATTCCTATTGGTATTGCTGTTGTAGTCCTCTTTGGTCCTCAATTCACCCGCCTGTTAGCCGCCAATGGTCTCTCCGCAACTCCGCTGATTGCATATGCTGTCCTGTTCTTCGGTGCTGTCTTCATCTTACATATCATCGGCACGAGTATTCGCGGTGTGGTCAGGAAAATTCCCATTATCGGGTTTGGTGACTCGCTGGCAGGCGGCATCATCGGCTTTGTCGAGGCGTGGTTGCTCTGGCTCTTCCTGCTGATGGTGCTGGGCAGTTTCCTGGGTTCGATACAGAGCACCGTGACGCAAACCTCGCATATTGTCCCTGGCTTAAATATTCAAATTGAGCAACTCAAAAGCTGGCACGACTTTTATAATCAAGCTGTGACGAACAGCATTTTTGCACATGTCAATGGTTTTTTTGTGAAAGAGCTGCCCAACCTCCCACGCTTATCGCAGAAATGATAGCCAGACTTGATTATTGATCGTAATCTAGAATAGAATAGAAATAGAATACTGGTGTATTGTTCATTTTTTTGTATTCTGCATCAGCTAATAATAGGAGGAAATTACGACAAAGCGAGAACGTCTTTTTGATACAGGTGCCAGACCTGAAGCTGAACGTGCTTACCTTGTTGCTGTCGAGGCAGACGAACATGATAGCATGTGGGGCGTCGAGGACTCGCTTAACGAACTGGCAGCGCTGGCGCATACCGCCGGTGCTCAGGTTGTAGGAACACTTATTCAGCGCCTGCCCCATCCTGACCCCTTAACCTATGTTGGTAAAGGGAAAGCACAGGAACTACGCGATCAGGTGCAGCAGCTCAATTGCAACCTGGCCATCTTCGATCATGAGCTATCTCCCAATCAGCAGCGTACATTGGAAAAGCTTTTGAATGTACGTGTCGTTGATCGCACCGCCCTCATTCTTGACATTTTCGCGCAACATGCTCGTACCCGTGAAGGTCGCTTGCAGGTGGAACTGGCTCAGTTAGAGTATCGCCTGCCGCGTCTTGCCGGACGCGATGTCGAGTATACCCGTCAGGGCGGTGGCTCGCGTGGCGCTGGTGCAGGGAGCGCTGGCGGCGCGATTGGTGTTCGTGGTCCTGGTGAAACGAGGCTGGAGATCGATCGACGCCGTATCCGCAGCCGCATCGCCGAGTTGAAGGACGAGATCGAGGCGGTACGCTCGCAACGCGCCCTCCATCGCCAGCAGCGCATTGCTCAGGCTATTCCTGTGATCGCCGTCGTTGGCTATACCAATGCTGGCAAATCAACGCTCTTTAACGCACTAACTGAGGCGGAGGTGCTGGCTGAAAACAAGCTCTTTGCGACCCTTGATCCAATTACGCGCCACATCTTGCTGCCGGGTAACCAGGAGGCACTGCTCACCGATACCGTCGGCTTTATCCAGAAATTGCCCACACGCCTGATTGCTGCCTTCCGGGCCACGCTGGAAGAGGTGACCGAGGCCGATTTACTCCTTCAGGTCGTCGATATCAGCCATGAGAACGCGATCGAGCAGAGCGAGACGGTCAATGAGGTCTTAGAAGAACTGGATGCTCACGACAAGCCAGAAGTGACCGCGCTCAATAAGATTGACCTGCTCGATGATCCCTCTGAGATCGATATCAGTCTCTATCCTCATGCCGTTCCCGTTTCGGCTTTGCGGCAGGAGGGATTAGAGACGCTGCTGCAAAAGCTGGCCGAAGTGCTGGCAAGCAGCATGGATCATGTGCAGGTGGTGATCCCCTTTCAGCGCGGCGAGCTTGTCGAGCTGTTTCATCGGCGTGGCCGGGTAGAGGTCGAACGCCACGAAGATCATGGTACCTTCATTGCCGGTCGTATCCCTCGCACCCTGCGCGGCTACTATGCACCCTACGCTCACGTCACAAGTAGCTAAAAGCCGATGCTGTTAACCTTAACAATTGATTTCAATCGCCATGTTGTGGGTAATGTACGCCTCATTACATTCTTCAATGCACGTGAACCTGTCTTGTTTTGTTTCTGGAAGAAAGTCTTATAGCCTTTCTTGCAGCTTTTCTGAGGATAGTTACCCACAAAGTGCTACTGGCTTGTGCCGGAGAAATGAATATGCTATGCTCATTCCAGCGCTTAGCGTCGTATGCTCGATGCGCAAGAGTAGAGGTTGCCAATGCCGGATCGCAAGTTGCAAAGTAAATTCGTGTTTCGTTTCCGTCCGCCCGCCGAGCCGGGACAGTATGAACGTGGTGAGTCATCTGTTATGACTGGAAGTTTACCAGAGGTACAATCACAGGAATCGGGTCAGATGAATACAGTTGAGATGCAACAGAGTGCGCAGCAACAAATTAAAGAAGTATTACGCCTGAGCGATCTCGTGCGTACCGGGCAGAGCCTCAACGAGATAGGATCACAGATTGCTTCATCTATCGCCCGCTTAACCGGTTTTAACTCTATCGTTATAAGTCGCGTAGAAGAGCGTTATATTCGCGCTTTTGCTTTCGCTGGTATCTCTGAAGAAGATCAACGGACGCTGCTCAACAGCAATGATACCCTTGAAGATTTTATGAAGTTCCTGCGCCAGGAGTTTCGCATCAGCCACAGCTACTATATTTCGCATAAACATAACATTCCATCTGCAAATATAACGATTGTGTATAACATGTCGATGGACGACTA
>JAICIM010000760.1 GCA_025928885.1 Ktedonobacteraceae bacterium
GTGTCGGTCTCCACAAGAAATGCACAGATCCCTTTCTGACGAGCGGCGCGGTCTCGGCTGGCAAAGACGATCGCGAGTTGGGCGTTGAGGCCGTTGGTGATCCAGATCTTCTCGCCCTTCAGCACGTAGTCCTCGCCCTCCTGCGTGGCTGTGGTTTCCAGCGCAGCGACATCTGATCCGGCCAGCGGCTCGTTCAGGGCATAGCAGCCGGACCATTCGCCGCTCGTCAGCTTTGGCAAATATGCGGACTTTTGCTCTTCGTTGCCCCATTCTTGAATGCTGAGTTCGACCAGACTTACCTGCGCTGTCAGCAAAGAGCGAACCAGCGAATTGACACGTCCCAACTCTTCACAGAGCAGCACATAGCTGAGCATATTCATATTGGCCCCGCCATCGCGCCTGTCGATTGGTCCGGCGAGAAAGCCCAGTTCGCCCATGCGCTTTATCAGGCGAGATGGAAACTGGTCCTGTGTACTGGTCAAGGAGGCCAGCTCCTGTTCGGCAAAACGGCGGGCCTGCGATTGCGTCCGCCGCTGCTCAGATGTGAATGCGAAATCCATCACCGCCTCCTTCCTGTCCAGGTGGCACTTTTGTTGTCGTGGTGTTGCTTTGGGTTACAGTACTGAGGGTCACAGCACAGAGCGGGGAAAAAACGTATCTTCACGGGTGCAGTCTGCCGGAAAGAGGAGTTGTCCGGTTGGCGTGAAGATACTGTGGCGGTGTCCGCGCGGCTGGGCCAGAGCCTGCGGACCTCTCTCCAGGTATCTCTACTCATAGTGTTACCTGATCTATTCATAAGAAACTCCATCCACATACCAACGAAAAAACATTGCACCCCTACCACTAGTATATACGCCTATCATAGCCAAAATTCTCTCATATGTCTGAGTCGGCCCATGCCATGATAGTGCGCAGGAGCAAACTAACGCGCCAAAAATCCGCCATCAATCATCAGCGTATCGCCGTTAATCATATCTGATTTGTCGCTCAGGAGATAGGCGACCGCGTTGGCAACGTCGATGGGCTTGGCAAAACGATTGAGAGGGATGCGCGACTTCATGGCCTGCGTGCGGTCGGAATCGGTCCACACCATCGCGGCCATCGGGGTCCAGGTAATGATCGGGTTGATGACGTTGACCCGAATCTGATGCGGCCCCAGTTCCAGCGCCATCACGCGCGAGAGCTGATCGATAGCTCCCTTCGATGCGCAATAGGCGGCGTGATCTTCCAGCCCGACCTTCGAGGAGAGCGACGAGATATTCACGATCGAGCCGCCCTTCCCACGCCGAATCATGCCTGCTGCGACGATCTGCGAGACGACCATGACGGCGTGCAAATTTACGGTCAGCGTGGCGTTGAGCGCCTCCACCGTCGTCTCTAAAAATGGCTGCGGGATCGTGATTGCGGCGTTGTTGACGAGCAGGTCGATCTCGCCGGCCTGCTGTGCGGCTGCACGGGCGGCATCAAGGTTGCCCAGGTCAACGGTAATGGTTTCACAATCGATCTCCTGAGCCAGCGATGCAAGATCGGAGGCGGTTCGGCTTAGCGCAACCACCCGCGCACCACTCCGCGCCAGCAATAATGCAATCTCTCGTCCAATGCCCTTGCCTGCTCCTGTCACCAGGGCGCGTTGACCGTCAAAACGAATTTCCATAGCGATAATCCTTCCTGATAGATGAAACACGTGCAACAAAAAATCTGCTTGCCTGCTTTCTTTTTGGTGATACCCCATGCCTCGCTGCTTTGTCAAGCAAGGAAGCATCTCTTGACAATATTCTGTCGGATCGCATACACTGCATCGTAATCGATATCTTATCGAACTATCAAGCTGTAGAGGAAGAAGTTAACA
>JAICIM010000300.1 GCA_025928885.1 Ktedonobacteraceae bacterium
TCAGATGTTGATGTGTTTGCTACTCAACAGTCTAAACGAGGAGATCCGTTTTGCCTAGCCTCCCATTTCTCGCTTCTGGCTACAAATGGAAATCCAGAAAAATTAGGGATGACTCATAACAGCTTCAGAGGCGGCGTAACGGGAAAGCAGGGCTGGAGATATCCTTCTTTCACCACGAGAAAATACCCTCAAAAAAGAGACCTGCGCAAACGCTTGCATAAATCGGCTTCTCAGGCTATACTAAAAGTACTACCGGCTAAAAGGCTGGTGCCGCCTGTGAAGGCTTGTGACGTTTTTCCACGCCCTGGATATACCACTCCAACTCCGGCTAAAAGGCTGGTGCCGCCTGTGAAGGCTTGTGACCAATCAGCATTGTATAGAGCTTCGGATACTTTCGGGGCTAAAAGGCTGGTGCCGCCTGTGAAGGCTTGTGACATAGTAAGATTGCTATCTTGTCCGCAGTAACCTTCATCGGCTAAAAGGCAGGGGCCGCCTGTGAAGGCTTGTGACTCAGTTATTAAATTTTATGACTCCCTACGGGCAATGGGGCTAAAAGGCAGGGGCCGCCTGTGAAGGCTTGTGACCGTTAGCGTATGCCAGCATCATTGCAATTGCTGACCGGCTAAAAGGCAGGGGCCGCCTGTGAAGGCTTGTGACCTCTGGTCTGTATTAACGAGTGGCCAAGTCGATTGTGAACTCCCCTCTCGTCAAAACCGCCATATTTGGGGCTGATCCTAACTGGGGCCGCGTCGCTATGGCGATTGGCAAATGTGAAGAGCAGGTCGAGATTGTCCCGGAGAAGGTATCGATTGCCTTTGGCGATCTGACGGTCTATCAGGGCCATCCGCTGCCAGAAGATCACCTCGACAAGCTGACGGAGTATCTCAAAAATTCCGAAGTGGTCGTGCGCGTCTCGCTTGGTCTGGGCAATGCCAGCGCTACCGTCTGGGGTTGCGATCTCACGCACGGCTATGTTGACATCAACGCTTCTTATTCGACCTAAGATGGAGTAAACTAAGTTGAGAGGGGGAAGATTAACACTCCTCCTCTCGTTTGTTTGATTTTAGTAATCAGAGGAGATAGCTACAATCAAACTTGTATTATTTACTGCTCAGATTGCTCTAGATAAGCTGGTAAACGAACCTCAAACAAATTTTTCCAGCCCTGGGCAAAGACATGGATTGCGTAGGGTCTAATAATTCCAGTTGCTCGGTGCATGACCTTAAGCAGCGTTGTTGTCCCTTGAGGAATAAGTTCAAATCGCAATAGTCCTTGAGCTGGTTTATCCATTCCAAGATGCCCTTCTATTTCTATCATCTTGTCCTTTTCAATAGCGGTTACGATTCCAACAATGACTCCGTTTCCATTACCCCAATCTTCATAAAAACGCTTGCCAAGTTCCGCTTCCAGCACGACTTTTCCTCGTCTGATGGTAGAGTATTCTTTATCCCACCAGACATCAGTTTCTTGAGTAAGCGCTTGAAAGATGCGTGTTGGCGCGAAGTTAAGTGGCACTTCCAATTCAATATGCATCAGTTCAATTGTTGGGGTGGTGACGCTTTCTGTAGACATGGATACAAATCCTTTCTTGCGATTGTTATGAGTGTTTTTCGTCTGTCCACTGGAACTCTAACAGAGAAACTACAAGACATCTTGTACAAACGCGACAGAGAATCATGGTATGGTATGATGGGGGAAGTATATTGAATAGTGATCTGAGAGGTATGATGAGCAATTTATGGCAAGATTAACAATGGATGTGAAGTCGATCATAGCGGAAAAACCCCCGTTTCAACTGACACGCCATCAACCGAGTGCAGATCTAGCTTTTCTTGTTGAACACTATTGGATTGTCACATGGGATTTTCGGGGGCGTGAGCCTTACCTTGCTGAGATACTGCCTCATCCACGTGTCCATCTCGTTATCACATCGAAGCAAGCAAGCGTTTTTGGTATAGTGAAAGGCAAGTTCTCTTATCGTTATGAAGGATGTGGTCAAGTTTTTGGAGTAAGATTCAAGCCCGGAGCCATCTGTTCACTGATGCATGATATGCCAATTGCTCAGCTGACGAATAGCTCGCTCGGTATCAACGAGATCTTTGGTCGCAAGAGTGCAGGTCTTTTAGCAATGCTGCTTTCTCAGGAGGACAAGGCCGCAATTCTATGTATGGAACGATTTTTGCGTGAGAAGTTTCTTCCATATGATGAGCGAGCAGAGTTGGTTTGTCAGATATTTGACTCTATTGTCCTTGATCGTGAGATTGCCTGTGTGGACGATATCGTGAAGCGCTTCAACCTCAGCAAAAGAACAGTGCAACGGCTTTTCCGCCAATACATCGGAGTTGGTCCAAAATGGGTCATTCAACATTATCGGCTTCATGAGGTTGCCAGATACTTAGCTGAGGGCCGCAGGATAGATTGGTCGCAGCTTGCGCTTGATCTGGGTTATTGCGATCAGGCACATTTTAGTAAGGAGTTCAAAGCTATGCTTGGACAAACTCCTGCTGAATACGCAAAGGCGGTCGGTTCAGGCTCTTCTGTCTCTTCCACTTGTGTAGTTCTCCACAAAATGGAAGAGGCAGAACTGAGAAGTCGCAAACACCTTGTCCGTTCATAGCAAGCCAGATGAACTGACCAATCATTGTGTAGCGTCTTGTGCTTGAGCCTTGCTTTGCGCAAAAAGCCAGGGATAGAAGTCTGGAACGCGTCCCGTCGTATCGAAGCCGTAGACGCGACCCCAGATGCCATGCCCAGCTCCGGCAAACTCGGTGTAGCGGGGATGCCCACCCTTTGCTCTGATTGCTTTAATCATGTCGCGGGAGCCTGAAATCGGGACACGTGAATCTTTCGCGCCTTGAAAGGCCCAGATGGGCAGATGGGTTAATACTCCCGCCCGCGTTGGATCGCCTGCGCCAGCGATGGGGGCAGCGGCAGCAAAGTAATTGGGCCAGCGTTCGATAGCCTCCCAGGTGCCATAACCGCCAAGCGAGAGGCCAGTGACATAAAGGCGGTTCGCATCAATCCCACTATATTCCTGTTGCAGTGCATCCAACAGCTCTTTTGTCAGTAGCAGGGAGCTATCCGGTTGTGCTTTGAGTCTGTATGAACCCTTGCTCGGATTGGTATCAACCCACGATTGCGGCGTGGTGAGCTGAGGTACGACCACGAAACAGGGCCAGTGTTGTTGAATATTTGGATTGTAGGGACTGGAGTATTGGGCGCTCCATATCTGGACGTACTGCGCACTCATGAGTATCTCTCTGTTCTGCTCAGGCGTCCGCTTGAGGTTGCTGCGCTCACCACTACCCTCAAGCATCAAAACAAGCGGATATTTCTGTTGCGAGTCATACTTTGCAGGAATATAGAGATAATATGGTAAAGATCGGCCTTTTGCATCGGTAAATGTACGAGCGATATAACCGAAGTTGGAAACGGGAGTGGCAGTGGGCGTGGGTAATGGATGTGCCATAGGGGTAGGAGGGAGCTTTCTGGTAAGAGACATCAGATACGTTCTGATTGCCGGAAAGCTGACCACGAATACAAGCGCAGTTGCCAGTATGATCATAAAAACATAGTTCAATTTTTTTTGTTGTAGCATACTTATTCTCTCATATGTTATCTTCCCATCTACTATAATGGTTGCTCGAACTATTTGCAATAAGAAATGCAGGAACCATGTCTGTTGGGCTTTTCTTTGATGAGAGTGAGCAGCAGAAACCCGCCAACCAGTCTTGCAGGTGAGCGGGTTATTGCTTGTGTGCAGTCCTATTTTTGTTATGAATGCCTAATCGACTGGGGTGGTGAGCATAGCTGGTAATGGGAGTTTTGTCATCCAATAGTCTTCGCTCATGTATTTCCAGCCACCGTCTGCCAGAGTAATTACGAGCTTGCCGCTTTTCATGGTTTCCGCAACGCGCAACGCCACATCGAGGACCGCGCCGCTGGATGGCCCCGCGAAGATGCCCTCTCGCGCCTTCAACTGAAGCGTGCGCATCCAGGCGGCACGGCTTGAGACGAGCATTCTGTCATCAATCACGGATTGATCGAGGACGGGCGGCACAAAACCGTCGGCAAGGTTGCGCAATCCCTGAATGCTGTCGCCCTGGACCGGCTCTGCGGCGACGACGCGGGTGGCACGATTGTGTTGCTTTAAGCGGCGGGCCACGCCTGTTAGCGTTCCACCTGTCCCCAGGCCGCCAACAAAGACATCGACATCGGGTATGTCGTTGATAATCTCAACCCCCGTCGTTTCATAATGGGCCAGCGCGTTTGCCTCGTTGCCATATTGATAGAGCATGACGTAGCGCGGGTCCTGTGCAGCCAGATCTTGCGCTAATTTGACCGCTCCGTTGCTGCCAGCCTGCCCGGGAGAAGTAATGATATCGGCTCCATACAGTTCGAGCAGCCTGCGTTTATCTTGCGTCCCCTTCTCAGAAACGACAGCCGTAAAGGGATAGCCTTTGAGATTTGCTACCAGGGCCAGCGCGACGCCAGTATTGCCGCTGGTCGGCTCCAGCAGTATCGATCCAGCTGTGAGCAAGTGCTGTCGTTCAGCCTCCTCAACCATCTTCCGCGCGATCCGGTCTTTGATGCTACCGGAAGGATTGTTGCCCTCCAACTTCGCGAAGATATGCACATCTGGATGTGGATTGAAGCTTTTCAGTTCAACCAGGGGCGTGTTGCCAATCGTTTCCAGAATGTTTGCATAGCGCATGCGTGCTTCCCTTTCTTGCCTATCAAGCAATACTATCTTTACCCGCACATACTGTTTCATCAATGATGGTTTGTATATCTGCTGCTGTCGTCTGGTAGTTGACGAGGCAGGCACGCAGGGCCTCTTTGCCCCGAAAACGGGTGCTGGTCAGAAAGGCCCGTCCACGCCGCTGCATCGTGCGGGTGAGTGCTTTTTGGAGCTGATCGAGCCGGTCTGGTCGGTGGCGTAGCTCTGAGGGAGCATAGCGGAAACGGACAATGCTGAGTGGCCCGGATGAGAGTAGCTCTAAATCAGGATGAGCCTCAATTTGATTGGTGAGCAGGCGAGCCATGTTGTTGTTGTGTGCAATGGCGGCTGCAAGGCCGTTGCGCCCGGTTGTGTGGAGAATGGCCCAGACATCCAGGGCGCGGAAGCGGCGTGTGCGTTGCAGGGTATACTCTGAGAGCCAGGGTTCGTGTTCATCCTGTTCCGGGGGGATCACGCTAAAGGCATTGCGCAGCGCTGCTTTATCTCTTACCAGCGCACACCCGCAGTCGATCGGGACCGAGAGCCACTTATGCTGGTCGGTTGCCAGTGAATGAACCCGCTCTATGCTTTTATAGAGGGGAGCAACCTGCTCATCCAGAATACCAAACGCGCCATATGCGCCGTCCACGTGGAGCCAGAGGCCCTCTTCCGCGCACAGGTCAGCCAGTTCGTCAAATGGATCGATGGCCCCGCTCTCTACCGTTCCAGCCGTCGCAGCCACACAGAAGGGCCTCATACCTGCTCCCCGATCTTCCTGGATACGCTGGCGCAATTGCTGTACATCCATCTGGAATGAAGGAGTTGAGGGAACGATATGGATGGCGTTGCGTCCCAGCCCCATCGCCTCGACGGATTTGCGCAGACTGAAATGACCCTGATCGGACATGTACAGGACAAAGGGACGCTTCATGCCCTGCATCCCCTCTGCTCGCACGTCCCAGCCATCGATCTGTGCCGCCCACTGCCGCGCCGCCTGTAAGCAGGTGAAATTAGCCTCGGAGCCGCCGCTGACGAAGACTCCGGCGCTGCCCTCTACTGGAAAGCCGCATAGCTCCATGACCCATTGGACCGTCCGCCGCTCCAACTCCTGTCCAGCGTGATCGCCAATACCACAATTCGGATTCATCGCCGCCTCTAGTGGCTTGATCAGGATGCTGGCATGGGCGGGGGCCGAGTTGATCCAGCCAGCAAAACAGGGATGCCCATTTCCTTGCGGAAAGGGTAGGATCATCTGTTGAATAAATGCCAGCGTGTGCTCGAATGGCTGTCCTTCTGCTGGTAACTCTTGTTCTCGAATGACCCGATGAATGTCGTCAGGGATCGCTTGCCAGAGCGGGCGCTCCCGTATTCCGCTTAGATATGACGAGGCTTCATCAATGATTTGATAACCAAATTGTTTAAACGTATTCTCATCGAACGCGAGTCCTGATTGATTGTTGGTGATCGTCTGTGTTGTTGCGGGTGGAGTATATATATCGGTCATGGAATAGATCCTTTTGTTGCTATTGCATGTATTAGTAGAAACAACCCTGTTCGCTACCACTTTATTATGTTGCTGAAACGCGCAGATCGTCTTGTGGCGAACGTTCTGTCGGCCTATCTTTAGAGCCGGTTTGTGGCGGTGTGCCCAGCTTCAAATGGGCGCGTCCGAAGAGACGGCTCACGAACGGGATATGCAGCGCGATCGCGGTTACGAGAACGGTTGCGCCCGCCGTCAAGAACCAGGCCAGAAAGACTCTGGGGGCCACATGCCACGCCGTTGGCATGTGCGGAAGCAGATGTTTCAGCACGATATCCATAAAAAATGGATGAATGAGATAGACACCAAACGAGGCATCGGAAAGCACATGTAGGACCGGGTAGCCACGTGGACGCCCCTCCTGCCTGGCCCATTGGCAGGCGAGCCAGAGCATAAAGAAGATCACCGCCGCACTATAGAACACCATTGATGGTTGCAAGACCGAGCCAGCATAGTCCATTGAGAGGCGGAAAACGCGTATTTGTATGACATAGTGCAGCCAGGTTCCCGCCAGCACCGCCAGAAATCCGCCAATAACGAGCCAGTTATGTTGCAGCAAGAATGCTTTCACCTGTCGGAAATAGAGTCCTGTAAAAGCGCCGAGCAAGAAGTAGAACTGGTAGGTCAGTAAAAAGCGATCCTGATACATGCCAACGTTCCGCCAGAACTCTGAGGTCTTCATTAACGTGGTTTGTTGAAGGTAGTGATAGTCAAGGTAGAAGAAGACAAGTTGGATCACAAAACTGATAGCCAGTGTTTTCCAGGGATGCGATGCAATTCGCTTCAAGAACAACAGGAAAAGCGGCAGGATGAGATAGAACTGGAGCGAGAGCAGAATAAAGTAGAGCTGGAACGAGGCTCCTCCCGTGAGTATCTCGAAGATGGCTGTCCGGGTAAATGCGCTTAGCGACAATCCTGGCTTGTAGTATGGGATATAGACGAGGCTCCAGATGATGTACGGCAGCAAGAAGCCGAGGCCCCGCTTGCTCCAGAAGCGCTTGAGTGAGAAGGGCTTCCCATAGTAGACGTAGACCAGGGCGAACGCCGTGACGAACATAAACACGGCCCGCGTGAAGTGGAGTGCGATGACGATAGCGTTCTGTACCTGCAATCCCAGGTTGGACTGATTGAGGCCATTGGTCAGAGCGGTGATATGGACGGCGACAACGCTCAGCGCCGTAATGATGCGTAAGAGGTCCAGCTCAAACACATGTGGGCGGCGTGCTGCTTGTTCTTTCACTCGCTGACCTCAGTTCTCTTGCCTGCTTTTGCCGTGACGTGGGCCTGTTCGCGTGCGCGTAAGAGTCGCCGTTCGATTTTTCCTGTCGGTGTGCGTGGAAGGGCGTCGATAGCAATAAAGTCTACCGGTACCTTATGCGGACTCAATCGCTGTCTGGCATAGTGCTGGAAATCCTGGACCATCTCTTCGTGCCAGGGCGTTTGTGTCACAATGTAGGCCACGACCACCTCGCCATAAATGTGATCGGGACGGCCCACCACTGCGACTTCGTGGATCGCTGGATGCTGGATCAACGCCTCTTCGACCTCTCGTGGCGCAATGTTTTCGCCGCCGCGATTGATGACCTCGCGCAGACGGCCTTTAATGAAGAGATAGCCATCTTCATCCATGTAGCCGAGGTCGCCAGTGCGAAACCAACCATCTTGAAATGCTGCTGCTCCGCTGTTGTTTTGATAGCTTTCGATCATGCATGGACCGGCAACACAAATCTCGCCTGTTTTGCCCGGGGCCACATCGCACAGATCCTCTCCCTGCTCCTCGCTGCGGGGAGAGCAGATGCGCAGTTCGATGCCAATAGGCCGCCCGGCAGAACCCGGCTTATGTATACCTGGAGGGACCGGATTTGCCACAATCTGGCTTGCGGCCTCCGATAAGCCATAGGTTTCGATGGCCGGAATGCCAAACTTTGCCTCAAAAGCGAGCAGGTCGGCAACTGGGAGCGAGGCAGAGCCTGTACGCACAAAGCGCAATGTACTGGGGAGGAAAGAGGGCTTGTCGGTCTCTAAGAGGATGGCAACGATGGTGGGAACGATGCTGGCCCAGGTGATGTGATAGCGTTCAATCCATGACCAGAAGTGTCGGCGGCTGAACCGTTGCGCGATAATAACAGTGCTGCCAGCTAGCAGAGA